>CAZEYG010000019.1:0-12563 GCA_964516575.1 uncultured Defluviitaleaceae bacterium | reverse complement strand
AAAGATACCCCTGTTCACACCATTTTTCTAGCGTTTCATCCCAAAACCCAAAATGCATGATCGGCAGCCGGTCATAATTTTGATAATTTAAAACAGCCTTAAAACGTTCTCTAGCATTCATTTGTATTGTTCTCCCTTATTCGTATTGTTATCCCTGCTCATGACCGTCCTTGTACGACCCCTTTTCGCAAGGACGAAATAAGCCGATGCAAACGATCTTTAAAATGCTCTTTGTTCGTAGAAATGATTAGCACACCGATTAAAAAGGTTCCCAGTACAATATCCTGAATGGTGGCAGCAAACCCCAATGCAATGAGCCCGGTAAAACTAGCCGACATTAAAAAGGAGCCGATGAATATCCCAAGGGGTAAGCCGCAAAGGTTTTGCAGTTCACCGCCAATAATAACCGCCATCAGCGGAAAAAAGGACATACCCATCGTTTCTAGATTCACCTTAGCAGACATAGATCCCGCATAACTAAGCTGCAAGACAGCGGCGATACCAACAAAAATTGAACCAACTACATAGGTCATAAACTTTGTCTGAGCAACATTAACCCCCATACTTCCCGCAATAAGTTCATCTCCACCTACCGCACGAATGTTATAACTCAGCTTGGTTTGGGTGAAGATAAAATGGAACAGCAACGCACAAAGCAAAGTTAGAATTGCGTTGTAGGGGAAATATCCAAGAATTGCAGTATCCCCCTGCAAGCTCATAAAGCCGGAGCCGGTTGCAAACCTTGCCGAAACCACCTCAATAATCATAGCAAATGCAATGGATACCACCAGCGACGGAATCCGAAAATAGCGAAAAATAAGTCCCAACACAATAGCCGCAAACATACTCGCCACAACACAACCCACAACCAGTCCGGCCGTGCCGTAACTAACGGCAAACATGCCGCCGATCATACTTGCAAATACAATTCGAGGTCCAATACTTAAATCAAAAATTCGGGTGACCCTGCCCAGCGCCATACCTAGACCTGCCACCGTTGGAACCAACGACTGAATTAAAACTACCTTTAAAACATTGAGATTTCCAAACCGAGCCGGAACCAAGAGCAAAAAAATGGCATATACCGTCAACGGCAGTAGCAACGCTTTGCAAACATTCAACAGCTTTTTGGACATAATATCAAACTCCCTTGCAATAATCCTGATTCAAACGGCGCCGATCCCTGCTGCTGGCAATCGGAAGGGCGCCGTCAAAATCCATTGGATTGTTTCTTGCTTATTTCACAAGATCCTTATGACGTTCGATTACATCTGCAAGACTTACCTTGGAAATTTCCTCCTGAATGCTCTCCTTAGTAACGCTCGGATTAAATGCTTTTAGGAATTTTTGCTGATACTCTTCGGTAGTATAGACGGGATAATCCCGTTCACAGTATTTAATGTAGTTGTCGATGTCTGTTTTACTCGAAAGGTTTGTAAAGTCCATTACAAACTTCACAGGAGTGCCGTCTGTTGAAAGTGGTGTGCCCATAAGATGATTCAGCAAAATCGCAGTGGCATAAAGCGGATCCCAAACTAAAACACCATCTGAAACAACATGAAGCTGACCTTTTTCAAACAAATCTCCCAACCCTTGACCTAGGTTAATGGTTCCAACCTTCACTGTCTTGTCCTTGCCGTAAGTTTCAAGCGTCTTGATAATTGCGGGAATAATGCCTGGAGTAATAGCACTGGCCGCAAGCAGGATACCGTCCGTCTCCGGATAGGTTGTCAGTACGCTTTCAATCGCCTTTGCGGCATCGGAGCTTTGAGTAGGATTACGAACTTCCGCAATAATCTTCATGCCCATTTCATCGGCAGCACGGCGCATTCCTTTTTCACGAAGATCACCTGTGGTATCGCCTTTTGGCAAGGCAACTAACGCCAGATTCCTGGATCCGAGCTCTCCTAACGCTTTGGCTACATTGTAACCTACACGCTCTTCCTCGTCATAAGAGCGGCCAAGATAATAGGGCGAGGCCTCAACTAGTTTTTTAACTTCTGGGTCGTTAATCTCACGGAAATATGTTGCCCACGGAATCTTTGCTTCTTCACACATCTGCATAATTCTAGGAAGCACAGCGTCTGAGGGCGGAATCACGAGCAAACCATCCACCCCCGCCGCAATCAAGCGCTCACAAGCTCCTACAATTCCCTCCGGAGTGAGAGGAGCATTTTCAATTAAAAGCTCTCCTCCTGCCGCCTTGACAGCTAACATTACATTCTCCTGCAAGCGAAGCAGGGCCGGGTCGGTGGTAGCAGGCATTCTAACCCCTACCTTGAATTTGGGAGGGCCTGAAACATCGGGTGTCTGAGCGGCAGAGGGTGTTTGTTCAACAGAAGGTGTCGGAGCCGCTGAGGATGCCGGAGCTACAGAGGGTGCCGGAGCTGCAGAGGATGCGGGGGCGGAAGGCGAACAACCGCTTGCAACCGATAGCAACATAACTAGAGATAATACAATAGACATAATACGCTTCATAAATTCATCTCCTTATTCATTTAATTAGTCTTACTTAATGAGTATTGTTATCAAAGGCGTATTAAACAATAACCGCCAGATTTTTTCTATCAAACGACAGGGTAACTGCAATAAGAAAGATAATCCCTTTGATTAGTTGTTGAATCATCATATCTAAGCCCCATAAAATCATGCCGTTGGAAAGAATGGTTAATATCATACTGCCTAAAATTACGCTGCGAAATTTAGCGTTGGCGCCTCCCGAAATAGGCATTCCGCCAAGCAATAACGCAATCAACACATCTGTTTCCATGCCGGTGCCGGTATTGGTGGAGGCTGAAGCTGCACGAATGATGCTAAAGCTGCCGATTAGTCCCGCCATGCTGCCGCTAATGGTAAACGCTAATATCTTCAGTCGTTTAATCTGAACACCCGTCTGAAAGGCCGCTTCCTCTCCGGCGCCAATGGCTTTACTTTGCTTACCTAGCTTGGAATAGCAATAAAGAGCGGCGCTGATGCCCACGATTATTAGCATTACTGCCGCCTTAAGCTGCACCTTGTCTATTCCGATGAGTTTGAGCGGAACCGAAATCGAACCCGATTCAATCGAAACAATGGCCAACCCCCGATAGACGAAGGAGAGGGAAATGGTGGTGATAATTGCAGAGATGCGGTATTTTGCATGGATAAAACCACTAATAAAACCACACAGCGCTCCCACCCCAATGGCAACCGGAGCAATCAGGCTTAAGCTAACCCATGAGGCATAGGCAGACATAACAGCACTCAACCCAACTACCGAACCGATAGAAAAATCCAAACTGCCTTGCGCCATCATAAACGCCATTCCGCTGGCACCCAAAATTATTGTAAACATCTGATTGGTCAGTGCAATGACATTTCGGGGTGACAGTAAACTTCCTTTACTGACAAACTGAAAAAAGATTGTAACCAGAAGCAACACCGCAACAGGGAAAAAGGACACGGCACTATCTTTTAAGCTATCTCTTAGCTTATTCATGTTTTACTTCACCGCCTTGACTAAATCATATATTCGATCAGCATCTGCTCGGAAAGTTGCTCACTTCTTAAAAATTCCCCCGCAACGACACCGTCCTTGAGGATAAGAATGCGATCACTCATGCCAATTAACTCAGGAAGCTCCTCGGAAATCATGAGAATAGATTTTCCTTGGCGCTTAAGTTCAGTCATCAACTTATATATTGCCGCCTTGACACCAACGTCAATTCCACGAGTTGGGCAATCCATAATAAATATATCGCAATCAAAACCTAGCCATTTTGCCAATACTACTTTTTGTTTGTTTCCGCCGCTAAGTTGTCGACAGCTTTGTTGCACCGAACTCATTTTAACGTTCATTTGCTCTGCCCATCTTTTTGAGAATGCCAATTCACGGCCATTAGGAATCAATCCGAAGTTTTTTAGCTTGTCAAGGGATGGCAACGCAATGTTATCCCGAATACTCAACGACATAACCAACGCTTCACGATCTCGGTTTTTAGACAGATAACCAATGCCATTTTTCATAGCACAGGACGGGGATGTGATCCGATTACCCATCCCAGTTGTTACCTCCCCGCTTTCCGGAGAGACAACACCATAGAGTATACGTCCAAGCTCATGCATTCCGCATTCGGTGAGACCACCTATGCCGAGGATTTCACCTTTATGAAGCTGAAAGGAAATGTTTTTTAGCGTCTCATAATTAATATGATTGCAGTTAAGCGCAACTTCCTCTCCTGTTTTCGGGTCATAGTCTCCACGATAATAGTCGCTTTTTATCTCTCTGCCCACCATGAGATTTCGTATCACATCAGGTGAAAAATCTTTTTTTTCAAGTGTCGCAGTTAAAACCCCGTCCCGCAACACCGTCACAGCATCACTTTTGTCCATTACCTCATCGATGTCATGAGAGATAAACAAAACCGATCCGCCTTGATCGCATATCCTTCTCATCAGGGAATATAATAACTCTCGGCCGTTCCTTGAAAGGGTGGTTGTTGTTTCATCTACAATTAACAATTTTGGCTTCATATAGAAAGCACGAGCAATTTCAATAAACTTTCTGTCCTCAAAATTAAGTGTTCGGGTTAATGCTTCAGGATGAATGTGTTCAACGCCCACATCCTTTAATGCTTTGGCAGCTTCTGCATTCATCAGTCCAAGGTTCATCAGTCCATTTCGGGAAAACATGTCCTCTTTACCGATAAAAATATTTGCAGCAACTGAGATGGTTTCGATCGTTCCCTGCTCTTGGATGATCATACAGATTCCTTGCTTGGACGCATCCACAACGTTGAGTGGTTGATATGGCTTGTCCATGAATTCCATTTTGCCGCTATCGGCCTTATAGGTACCAGTAACAATCCATGAAATAGTGGATTTTCCGGAGCCGTTTTCTCCAATTAAACCTCTGACCTCTCCGCGCCGAACCGACAAATTCACATCAACAAGCGCCTTTGTTGGGCCAAATGATTTGTAGACATTGCTTGCTTTCAGTAAAATATCATACCACCTCTGCTTTCGTTAAAGCTGTTTTTCTAATGCTATATAAAAAAATATACATAATCAATATCGAAATCCTTTTAAATTATATGAAAAATGACTGTTTTTAATAAAGCAAATCCATTTCTAGGTAATCAGTCCTGTGCATTCTGGCAAATCTAGTCAAACCAAATTTATTATTGACAATCCGAAAAGACTAAAGGGCAAAAATCTATTTGCACAAAAAACGCCTACCAATCGACATTAACCCTTGAAAGGTCTATACATCAAACTACGTTTAACCCTCAAATTTGGTGGTTTAAATGGTTTATTCCGTTAGGTGCGGCAATACCTTTTATCGGAATTCAGTTTATTTGTGTAGCGATTATAATTTTGTTCCCGGCTGTGGCAATTTTCCTGCCTAGCTTGCTTGTTAAATGATTAAATAAGGAGGAATTTAAGTTGACAAATTAAAAACAATGCTTTGTGCAATAACAACACCGTTTAACAATGATTTTTCAGATGATTTTGACGGCTTTAAAAAAAACATAGACTGGCTTATAGCTTTCGCCGAACAAATTTGCGGAATTTCAAAAGCGTCTTGCCGCAGGTACTAAACCGATACTCCGCCGCTCTTCGGCGGGGTAGTTCATTTCGCCAAGGTAAAGGCCTTGCGGGAGTTGGTTTAAATAAGCAATGTTTTGCCTAAATCTACTTCTCTAGCTAAAACTACCTTTTGTCATAAACTAGAAATGAGAACCTCCCGTCAAACAGGTGGTTCTCATTTTTGTATTAATATTAAAAAACCCTTACCTTTTGTCTTTCCAACTCTTTTTGTACCATCAAAATATTTACATCGCTAACATCTACGTTTTCGTTTATGGAAACAGCCGCCGCCGCTCCGGCGCCCTGGCCGGTTACAATACAGCAGGACATGTTTCGGAAGGCGCAATGAGCAACTTTGTCACCGGATATTGTCCTGCCAGCAACTAACAAATTACGAATGCCCTTTGGTAAAATCGACCTATAGGGCACATGGAAATATCGGCCTGTAGTTGGTATCTTTAGAATACTAAGCCCGTCAACAAATTCGGGGTAGATTCCGATGCTGTCGCTAAAACGGGCTTCATTACATACATCTTCCTCTGTTAAGCTGTAATGGCCATCTATTATTCTTGATTCTCTTGTGCCTAAGGTCATGCCAAAATTTCTTAACCTTGCATTTTCAAAGCCCGGGATATAGGCTTTTAAAGCCTTTATTGCGTCCATAACGGCTTCTCTGCCGATTATTTCTGCATGTGTTAAATCCCTAACGTCTGTGCAGTCGATATTCGTGAGGAATATAAGGTTTAGTTGTGTAACACAACCGTCCTCTGAAACAGTGCTGTACGTTCCGCCAAAATTAACATGCTTTACTTTTTTTATCAAGCCGTCCTCATAGGCCTTATTAAAGCACCATTCAATATATGGGCTAAACATATTTACTGTGTTCTTGTCTGTTTTTTGTGCCCAGCTGCCACCCCAGTCCAAATATGTTGGTTTTAAGTCATTGTAGATATAGTTTAAAAACCTTTCAGAATCTACATTACATACGTTAAATACCGGCGTAGCTGCCATCAAATCTTGTCGTTCGCTTTTTGAAAATGGGGCTCCTGCTAATGCCGCAATATCGGCGTCTCCCGAGCAGTCGATAATACGCTTTGCCAGTATAACCTTTCTGCCGGATTTACTTTCGGTTATGATTCCCTTGATAACACCGTCTTCAACTATGACTTCTACAGCCATACAATGAAGAATCGGGCGGACATTTGCTCCCAGCACCAACTTATCGGCTATATATTTAAACATTTCAACATCAAGGGCTTGGCTGTCTGATTGGCATTCCGGGCTTGAAGCGCCCATATCGGCAGCAATTGCTTCTATTTCAGCCAGCAGCCCCCCTGCTTCAATAGTATGCTCATGACGATACCAGGCAACGGCCTCCACCCCAACATGGCTGATTGCACCCCCAAAACACCCGTATCGCTCAACCAAAATAGTGTCTGCGCCGGCTCTTGAAGCTGTTATAGAAGCCGCCAGCCCGGAAGGCCCGCCGCCGACCACCAATACGTCACATTCGTCTATAATCTCAATGTTTTTAGCAGCTTCCTGAATATATTTCATAGACTAATCCTCCTAAGTTTTACATAAGTAGGTTCGGTAAAAACAGTACAATCGCCGGAACAAAAGTAATTATCATAAGCACAATGATACATGCTATTAGGAAAGGAATATTCGCCTTTGCAAACCTGTCTATCGGAATTTTTAGTATAGAGCAGGCAATAAACATCATTGAGCCAAAGGGCGGAGTTATGCCGCCAATAACAAGGTTTAGGGTCATGATAATACCAAAATGTATCGGGTCTATCCCTAGAACTGCAAGGGGTTCTTGCAAAAGCGGTACAAGTATTATAATAGCAGGGCCTGCTTCGATAAACATACCTAATATAAGCAAGAATATGTTTATGCTTATAAGGAACACATACGGATTAGACGTAAAGTCCAAAACCACAGCGGAAATAGTATGTGGGATACGTTCCCAGCTTAAATAATAACCAAAAAGATTTGCGCCTACAATTATGAACATAACTTCTGCGGTTGCATAAAACGCCTCAACTAATATTGGCGGTATTTGAGATGCTTTTAGCTCTTTATAAACAAACATACCAACAATGAAACAGTAAACAACTGATATTGCGCCGCCTTCTGTTGGCGTAAAAATACCTATTCTCAAACCAAGCAGCAGCCCAAACGGCATAAACAAAGCTAACAAAGCGTCTCTTGCGCCTTTTAACAATTCTTTGCCGGATGCCCTAGTTTCACGGGTTTTCCCGTAACCATCCTTTTTAGCTATAATTGCTACTGTTATCATCATTGCAACCGTAAGTAGAAGCCCGGGGATGTATCCCGCTAAAAACATTTTACCTATAGACTGGCGTGAAACCATAGAATAAATTATCATTACGATTCCCGGCGGAATTAACGCCGGAATAACAGATGATGAAGCCGTAACTGCGGCTGAAAACTCTGTTTTATATCCACGTTTCTCCATTTCGGGAACAAGTATTTTACACTGCATAGCTGTGTCTGCATTACTGGAGCCGGAAATGCCACCCATAAGAGTGCTTAATACTACATTTACATGACCTAAACTACCCGGCAAATGACCAACAAGCAAGTCGGCAAAAACCATTAGCCGCTTGCTTATGCCGGAGTGATTCATAACCACGCCAACTAGAATAAAAAACGGAATAGCAAGTAAAGGAAACGATTCCAAGCCGCTTATCATATTTTGAAGCGTCAAATCCACAGGCATTGTATTGTTTATAAATAAAAAATAGGTCATTGAGGAAATAAGCAAAGAAAAGCCTATCGGCACTTTCAGCATAAATAAAATAAATATCATTATTAGCGGAATAAAACTGACAAAGGTTAAGCCTTGCACATAAACACCTCTCATTCTATTATACGATTTATCATTAGCTTTCTTCTATCACACGCTCAAGGCTGGATATGGTATTATCTGTGCCTTTGATTTTCTGTATCAGCTTTATAATGCTGTAAATTGTCATAAGTGCAAAGCAGAATATTATTGCTCCGTTAATAAACACATATGAAATACGCAGTATGTAGGTTGATTTATTTCCTGTATTTAAGCATATTACTACGCCTAAATAAGTTATAAATGCATTTGTAATAATAAGCAAAATGTCTGTTACAATACCCAGAACCTTTTGCACTTTCGGCGGAAACCTATCTACTATAATGTCGATTGCTATATGCCTGTCGTCTTTATAGCTGGAAGCAAAACCTATATAACAGCACCATATAAACGAAATAAGCACTACTTCCTCCGCCCAGTTAATTATAAACCCGAAGAAATAGCGAAGAACAACATTTAGCGCTGTAAAAAACACTACTATAGCCAAAAAAATACTGCCGATAATTTCACCTATGTGATCCATCAGCCATTTCATAATATCCCCCTCTTTAATAGCAGTGGGGCTGTCTTACCAGCCCCATAAAAGTTTTCTAAATAAGGTGATTTTGTTATTTACGGATTTTGTCCATTTCAGCGGCTATTGTGTCATAAACTCCGGGAGTTAACCCCGGGAAGGTCTCAAAGAATTTTTTTGATGCTTCTCTAAATGGTTCAATTTCAACTTCGTGTATTTCTACTCCTTTTTCTGCCATAGCTTTACGTGCGTCTTCTTCAACCTTTTGAATACGCTCGTTATTTCTAATTGCGCCTGCAACAAACTCTTCTTCAAATATTTTTTGTTGTTCTGGTGTCAATTGGTCAAAGGCTTTTTGTGATGTCATAACGGCGGCTGTGCCGATAAAATGGTTTGTTAAGGAAATATGCTTTATTACTTCAAACATTTGATTGTCGTACATGTCACTTATAGATGTTTCAAAACCTTCAACAACCCCTTGCTGAACGGCATTATAAAGCTCAGACCAGGATATGGGAACGGGGTTTGCTCCAAGAGCTTCAAATGTTGTAACCCATAATTGAGATTTTGGAACCCTCAGCTTCATATTCTTTAAATCAGCTAAAGATGTAATTACTTTTTTAGATGTAGCAAGATTCCTTAAGCCAAACGTATAGTCAAGGGCAAGAACCTTAATGCCGTTTTCAGAGGCTTTTCCGTTTAAGCTGTTAGCAAAATCACTTTGGCACATTTTAGAGTATTCTTCTTGAGAAGCATAGAGCATAGGGCCAATAAGTGCGTTATAATCCGGAACCCAGTTTTCCATACAGCTTGGGTCATAAACGTTTATAAAGTTTGCGCCGCGGATACATTGCTCAACACCGTCAAGGCCGTTTGCTATCTCGGCGTTGGAGTAAACCTCTATAGTCACCGCACCATTAGTTCTATTTTTGATGTTTTCCGCTACTTCCAGCATTGTAATATGTAACGGCTGTTCGTTTGTAAAATTGTGGCTGAGCTTAAAAACTACTGGTTGGCTAGTGGGTTGGCTTGCGCTTGCTGGTTCGGATTTGGTAGAATTGGTTTCCTTAGCTGATGGCGAACAGCCAATTAATGTGATCATTGTCAAAACAAATGCCAATAATACTGATAATAATTTCTTCATTAAAAAAACCCCCATAATTATTATTTACAATTTGCTGATAAAACAGCTTTTAACCATCTACATAAAATGTGTTAAATAAGCGGTCTAGTTAATCACTTATGAATGTTTTAGGCTCGGATTTATTATACCATAATAAATTTACATCAAAAGGTACAATTATGGTCTATATAAGTAAATTATAATTGTTTTATTTTGATACGTAACAGTATAATCGCACTACTTTAATATTCTTGTGGTAAATATGCTTTAAATCGTAATATTAAACTTTAAAAACTTAGATATTATTTTAATATAGACCAGCTTTGCTTTAATTTCATTTGTATAATTTCTACAACCCCGCCGCATAGGGTTTGAGTATCGGTTTATTACCGCGGCAGGTATTCAATCTCCAATCATCCGCATCCCCCCTATTGTTTCAGCTCGATGCCGCTTGCCTTTGCGGTAAGAATTTTCTGAATCAATTCCACAATATATGCGCCCGCTTCGGCTGCGGCTGTGCCACCCTTATGTATATTAGAAACTACCATCCGGCGGGATTCAGGCTGCCCAACCTTTGCATTATAACAAATGTAGGCGCTCATGCTTTCGGCTGTGCTAAGCCCCGGGCGTTCGCCAATCAGCATACAAACTACCTTTGCGTCTAGAAGCTCCGCCACTACATCCTCTACGGCAACCCGCCCCATTCTCACAAAAAACGATGTTCCCAGCTTTAGCCCTGCCAATAAAAGACCATCCTCCAACACCGGCAGAATCCGCTGTAAATTCGCCTCTACTGCTTTTGAGGATAACCCGTCCGACACGATAATTTGCACGTCACTGCCGCTTTTACAGCGGGATTTCATCTCTGCCAGCGCTTTATCACTTAGCTGACGTCCTAAATCCGGGCGAGTAATATATTCTTTCTTATCACGGCATTTTGTATCTACTGAAAAAAGTTTCATTTCAGCAAGAAGTGTTGTGTCTACCTCACCAAAAACAGCGTCCTGTGCCATTGCATGGTCAACCCGCAGCCGAAGCTGAGTTTCTGTTCGTAACCTCACGCCTGCCCGCCCTACGCAAATCCGGGCTGGTGTACGCTCCATCATGCGGCTGATGATCTCGGCTTGTTCAAATGTTGCTGAATCCAGCACTATCAATACCTCCCCTTTGAAAGAAAAATAGTGGGATCACCTGCCCGGGATGTGAGTTTTCCGTTTTCAATAATGCCCATTTTCTCCAGCCAAAGCTCAAATTCATGAATTGGGCGCAACCCCAACACAGAGCGGATAGCCGCTGTGTCGTGGTAGGCATTTGTTTGATAACTAAGCATAACATCGTCACTAGCCGGCACGCCAAGTATGTAGTTAACACCGGAAGTCGCCAACAGCAAAGCAAGATTCTCAATGTCGTTCTGATCGGCAACCATATGATTGGTATAACAGCAGTCACACCCCATTGGCAAACCACTTAGTTTACCCATAAAATGATCCTCCAGCCCAGCACGTATGACCTGCTTGCCGTCGTATAAATATTCCGGCCCGATAAACCCAACAACAGTATTTACCATAAACGGCTCAAATTCCCGTGCGTAGGCGTAACAACGTGCCTCCATAGTAACTTGATCTACACCGTAGTGAGCGTCGGCGGAAAGCTCTGAGCCTTGCCCTGTCTCAAAATAAAGTACATTAGGCCCTGTTTCCGTGCCTTTTTTTCGGAGCAAAACAGCCGCTTCCCGAACCATATCCGTAGTGAAACCAAACGCAAGATTACCCTTTTCGCTGCCTGCTATTGATTGAAAAATCAAATCCGCCGGAGCGCCCTGCTTTACAGCTTCCAATTGGGTGGTTATATGCCCAAGTACACATATTTGCGTGGGAATTTCATATTTTTGTTTGATTTCCTCCAAACGTTTAAGAACCTCTGACAGGCTATGTACAGAATCATTCACCGGGTTAAGCCCAATAAGCGCATCACCACAGCCGTAGCTTAAGCCTTCAAAGACTGAAGCGGTTATCCCCTCAACATTATCGGTTGGGTGGTTGGGTTGTAGTCTTGTAGAAATAGTTCCGGGTAATCCGATAGTTGTATTACAATGAGCCGGAATATAAATTTTTTTTGCGGCTATGACCAAATCTAGGTTACTCATAAGCTTAACCACGGCTGCTATCATTTCAGCAGTCAGCCCACGAGAAATCCTACGGATGTCCTTTTCGGTTGAACTACCCAGCAGCCATTCTCTAAGCTCACCTACCGTCCAATTGCGGATAGAATTATATACCGTCTCGTTTAAGTTATCCTGATTAAGCCTAGTAACTTCATCTTTCTCATAAGGCACAACAGGATTTTCACGCAGCTTGCTAAGTGGCATGTCTGCCAGCACCAGCTTTGCGGCACTTCGTTCCAATGCAGATTCTGCTGCAAGACCAGCCAGAATGTCGCCGGATTTTTCCTCGTTCGCCTTGGCAAGGACTTCCTTCACCGAG
>CAZEYG010000018.1:0-12746 GCA_964516575.1 uncultured Defluviitaleaceae bacterium | reverse complement strand
ACCCAAGAGCTGCGCCCCTTATTGTAATTCCCTCTTCATCATCATAACGCTTATAAACAAGATCGCCTAAAAAATCATTTAAAAGCATGGCGTTATAATCTTTTAAATTAATTTTGTTTAGAGTAACTATTCCAAGAGTATTTTTGGTTTGGGACACAGCAATTTTATCAAGATCCGACAGGTTTTCAGCGTTAAGCACAACAATAATTCCAAAGTACTCTAAATGACTGACAATTGGAGCTAATAAAACGGTTGTATTGCCTATAATTACGCTGACGTCAGTAGCATTAACCGAATGTATCTCTCTTTGACCGGCAATACAATCAGATATTTGCCTAAAGCACTCCTCTGAAAGAGAACGGCCAGAGTTTGCAACACATACATTTTCATAACTCAAATATAAAACCTGTCTAGAAATAATTTTTGCAAGGGTTGAAACAATTGTATTATAATCCCGCTCATGCAAAAGCAAAGCAGTCATTTCTTCGTAAATTTTTAATGCCGCCGAAAGCTGGCGGTTTTGCATTTCCATAATACGGTCTACTATCGGAATAATAATGTCGGTATACGCCAGATTTGTAGGCACAACAATAAGCGGGAAATTCAGCTCGTTGCAAACGTCGATAAGCTCTTTTGATACAGTTTTTAAATAAAGCCCCAAATGAGTAAGTACAAGACCACATGCTTTACGCTCATGAAGTATGCGAATTACATTAACCTGCTTTTGAACATCGTTTACTATTGAATACAATGCCGATATCTCCAGTTGTCCCTGCACAATAAACGACGGGGCTTCCGGAATTTCCAAAACGCTTATGCTCTTAACCTCTGCTGAAATACCTAAATGTCCTGCTACTAATTCCCCTGTTGATAGAGGGAAGATTTTTAGTGCTTCTTTAACAGTAAACATTATTCACCTCGCCTATCATATGTGCAAAATTACATATTTTATTATTGTTTTATGTCTGAATTTACATTGTCCTATTTGCTATAATCATAACACAAATGTTACAGAAAAGAAAATGTATTAAGTTAAAGTATTAAAGCAGAGGAGCGTGACAGCAATGAAAATAACTATAGCAATGGCTCAAATGCAATCTGTTTTAGGCGATGTGCCGGCCAATATAACAAAAGCTGTCCATTTTATATCCGACAGCGCTTTAAAAGGAGGCCACATCGTTTGCCTGCCCGAGCTCTTTGCGACAGGGTATAATTTATCTATTCTTGGTGATAAAATAGTCACTCTTAGCCGTACATACGAAAATGACATTCATAAAGCCATTTCAAATGCAGCCGCTTCTAATAAAATATGGGTTATCGCGCCTTATGGAACCATAGGCAGCGACGGCCTCCTTTATAACTCCGCCGTGTTATATGGCCCGGATGGTAATATTCACGGCCAGTTTAATAAAGCTCATGCTTTTTTACGTGAACGGGATTATTTTGCAAAAGGAGATTGTTATCCCGTTTTTAAAACGCCTATAGGTAATATAGGTATTATTATCTGCTATGATGTTGGCTTTCCTGAAACAGCTAGGGCTTTGGCCTTGTCAGGAGCAGATATGATTTTTGTGCCGTCGGCTTGGCGCAAGGAGGACGAACACGCCTGGCTTTTAAATATTCCCTCTCGTGCTCTTGAAAACCAATTGTTCACTATCGGGGTAAACCGAAGCGGCCATGAAGGCTCTCTGCATTTATTTGGTAAAAGCTTGGTATGTGACCCATGGGGCAAAATATTAAAGATTATGCAAGAGGACGAGGACGATGTCGCCTTATGCTCAATTGAAATAAACCAAATAGCTTTGTGCCGCAAAGACGGCGGGTACTTAGCCGATTTATAACAAAATAAAAGGAGTGTATTTTATGCCAAGTAAGAAATTAACAACGAGACAGGAAGTTGAGGATTTTGTCAGAGGCTGTACCTTTTACGGAACAGGTGGCGGCGGTTTACCTCAAAACGGTATAAATTCGCTTATGAGTGAACTTGAAGCCGGAAGGGAGATAGGTTGGGTTGACATCAGCGAAATACCTGACGACAGCGTAAGCGTATGTCCGTTCCTAATGGGTTCAATAGCGCCCCTTGATGAAAAAACGCTAAAAGAAATGGAAGGCTTTGGTCTTACTGAAAGCATTAATACGGAAAAAGACAGGCTTGCAAAGGCTGTTTTGGAGTTAGGTGAATACACGGGCAAAAAGTTTGACGTAATTGTGCCTATAGAATTAGGCGGCGCAAACACTCCCGGGCCTCTTTCGGTAGCATCCAAATTAGGTATGGTTACTGCCGACGGCGACTATACATCAAGAGCCATACCGGAAATCGTTCAGATAACTCCAAACTATAAGGGCAAATCCCTGTTCCCAGTAGCGTCTGTTGACGAATGGGGTAATACATGTTTTATTAAAAGCGCCGTTAACCCACGGGTAACAGAAAAAATCGGTAAGCTAATAAGCTGCGGTGGTTACGGTCTTGCGGGCCAGGCCGGTATTGTGCTTACAGGCAAGGAGCTGAAAGAAACAATTATCCCAGGTACTCTGACAGAATGTTACGAAGTTGGAAAGCTGCTTAGGGAAGCCCGTGAAGCAGGCAAAGATTTTGTTCAGGAACTGGTTGAGGCAACAGACGGTTATATTTTATGTAAAGGCACTATTGTTAAAAAAGAGGATTCCGACGAAATCGGCTACTATTGGGGCACAGTTACAATAGACGCCGGAGACGACGAATTCAAATACTGGTTTAAAAACGAAAACCATGTTGTTTGGAAAAATGGCGAACCATATGTTACAAGTCCTGACATTATAAGCGCTATTGATCTTGATACAGGTGAGCCTATTCCGAATCCGCTGTCCAAGGTTGGGCAAAATGTTGCCTTAGTAGGCCTGCCCTGCAAACCTGAGCTGGAAACAAAGGAATGTATAGACGTTCTTGCGCCGCCTTACTTTGGTTTTGATTTTAAACATGTACCAATTCGTGAAGTAATGAAATAAAGAAAGGAAGAACTATATGAGATATTCTTTAGAATTAGGCAAGGCAGGTTATATTATTGCAAAAGATATGTGTAAGGTTCAAAAAGGTGAATCTGTTTTAATAACAATCGACTCTGTAACAGACATGGCTCCTGCTGAGGCTGTTGCTCAGGCCGCTGAGGCGTTAGGCGCCAATGTAATGATAGCATGGCATTCAACTCCCGACGGTTACGGCAAGGTAGCTGACCCCAGAATACCTAGGCCACTATTTGTCGGCATAAACGAAGCCGACGTATGGGTTGAGTTTAACACTCAATGGCTGCTCTACTCTACCCCGTGGGTTACTGCTATGAACAACGGCAAAACACGTTACTTATTCTTAGGTGGTATGGATAGTGAACAAATCACCCGATGTATAGCTAAGCTGGATATGGATTTACAGTCCCAGTTCCAAAATACAATCGTAGAGCTTACAAGAAAAGCGAACACTATGCGTATAACAACCCCCGGCGGCACAGACGTTTCATTCGCCAACGACAAAACCCGCCCTATATTAAACGAGCTTGACGCAGCAACTCCCGGCGCACACTTTTTAATCGGCCAAATGGGCTGGGCGCCTATTGAAGACACTATAAACGGCACAATCGTGTTCGACGGCTCTTTCTCCGGTGGTGGCGAAGCCGAGCTTGGCGTTTTAAAATCCCTTATTGCACTAACCGTAGAAAAAGGTATTATTAAAGACGTAACCGGCGGCGAAGAAGCAAAATTTGTAAATACCTGGCTGGCTAACTTTAATGATCCTCGTATGTACAACATGGCGCATATTTCCTACGGGTTTAACCCAGGCTCACAGCTTAAAGGCTTATGCACAGAAGACGAACGAATATGGGGCTCAACAGAATGGGGCATTGGTTATCAAGGGCCTATGTTCCGGGGCGGTTTAGGTGATGCGCCAACCCATGCCGACGGCATTTGCCTTAACTCAACAATCATCGCCGACGGCGTTAAATTTACTGAAAACGGAAAAGTAGTTCACCCGGATTTAGCGCCTATTGCCCGTAAGATAGGTAAATAAAGCTTATAAATCAGTTTTCTAGCTTTAAACCATTAGGTTTTGGCTTGAAATATACCCTTTGGTTAAGGAGGAAACAAAATGAAAAAAATAATTGCAATATTTTTAGTTTCTGCTTTGTTTTTAACCGCTTGCGGTGGTGGAGGCAACAGCGCAAACAACAGCAACAACAGCAATACTAATAACAGTAACACAAATAACAGTTCAAACAGTAACACAGGCAGCAGCTCTACTAACAGCTCCAGCAGCGCTTCTGCAAGCGACGACATGAACAGCATCGTTCGTATGACTGAAGACTGGCCAACCTTTTATGACCCAGGCGTTGGCTCCAGCTTTTCATGTACAATTACACAGGTTAACGTATACGACTCACTTGTGTTCCCGGCGCCTGATGGTACTGTTACGCCACATATTGCAAAAGAATGGACAGTTTCCGACGACGGTTTGACTTATACTTTTAAAATTCGTGACGATGTTAAGTTCCATAGCGGCAACATTTTAAAGGCCAGCGACGTAGCATATAGCATGAACCGTATGCTGGAAATCGGTGAAGGTTATGCCTACCTTTATACAGGCGCTGTTAAAGAATGTACTGCTCCTGACGACACAACAGTTGTTATGAAGCTGTCAGCTCCCTTCGGCCCCTTTGTTTCAACTCTTATCCGTCTTATGATAGTTGAAGAAGCGCTGGTTACGGCAAACTACGACAAATCACAAAATACATACGGTGATAAAGGTGACTACGGCAAAACTTGGATGCTTACAAACGACGCCGGTTCAGGCCCATACAAAACAAAGGAATTCAAGCTGGACGAATATTTCTTAGGAGAAAAATTTGACGACTATTTCCTTGGATGGGAGCCGGATGCACCAAAATATTTTAAAATCTCCAATATGACTGACCCTGTTGCGGTTAGAACAGCAGTTGCAAACAAAGAGCTTGAAATAACAGATGAGCTTCAACCTCTTGAAAACTATAATACAATGGACGGCTTCCCGGGTGTTGACCTTGCGGCTTACAAGAGCGGCAACATGCTTTCTCTTTGCTTAAACACAAAGAAAGCACCAACAGACGACATCCATTTTAGAAAAGCAATGGCTCATATATTAGACTATGAAGCAATAGTTACAAGCATTTATCCCGGCGCCGGCCTTGCTAACGGCCCCGTAGCAAGTGTTGTACCTGGAGCTGACGCTTCCCTTAAGCCTTATGAGCGTAACCTGGAGCTTGCTAAAAAAGAGCTTGAACAATCCAAATATTATGGCAACCCGGATATGATGAAGATTACAATGACTTGGTGCGCCGAAGTTCCGGAGCAAGAAAAGATTGCATTACTTCTTCAATCAAACCTTGCTGAGCTTGGTATAGGCATTGAAATCACAAAGAAGCCTTTCGGCTCTATGATTGCTGACGCTCAAACTATGGAAACAACTCCTAACGCTTCACTAGTTAACTTTATTCCTCCTTACTTTGAGGCAGGTTCATCATTAAAAACTCGTTACCATTCTTCTTCCTGCGGTTCTTGGGAGCAGATGGAATGGGTACAAGACCCTGTTTTAGACAAGATGATTGATGACTCTCTTTCTATTACCGACAGAGACGAAAGATTCAAGAAATACGCTGAAATTCAGAAATATATATACGACCTTTGCCCCACAGTTTGGGTATTTAACTGGATAGAGAAACGTGCCTTCCAATCAGGTTATATGGATTGGCCGGTTTATGATTACGTTTCAGAGGGTAAGGAATATCTTATGCCTATGGGTTTTGCTCAATACGCGCGTAATATGAAGGTTTATACAGATAAACGATAGTTTTTCGGGTTTTGCCCGCTCCTTTTTGGAGCGGGCAGTTTTAAGAACATGCCCTAAGAGCTTTACGTTCAAAATTAAACAGAGTTCTTACGTAAAGGAGTTAGTTTATGCTTTCACTAATGTTCCGAAAAATATGTACTTATCTTTTAGTGTTGCTGGGTCTGTCGCTGCTTGTTTTTATAATTGGGCGAGTTATTCCGGGTGACCCCGCACGTCAGGCTCTCGGCCCTCGTGCTCCTGAAGCTACTGTTGAGGCGCTGCGGGTTGAAATGAATTTAGACAAGCCTTTTCCTACACAGTATGCCCTTTGGCTAAAGGGCGCTGTTCAGTTTGATTTAGGTAAATCACTGCTTACAAGACGGCCTGTTATGGAAGACATAAAACAATATTTGCCCGCAACCCTCGAAATTGTTTTGCTCTCCGCCGTTTTAATGGTAGCAGGCGGTATATTTTTAGGCATTATATCAACGAAATATACAGGCACATGGCTTGATGGCATAATACGTATTTTGTCGTATCTAGGTATTGTTTCGCCGGCTTTTGTCTGGGCTATACTCTTTATGCTGATGTTTGGCTATAACTTCCCGATTCTGCCAACTACAGGCCGGGTAGCTTTACATATAATCCCACCTCCTACCATAACAGGAATGTTTACGATTGACTATTTACTAAACAATGACCCCGTTGGGTTTAAAGACGCTTTAAGCCACCTTATTTTACCCGCCGTTGCCCTTATGCTTGGCGGCATGGCGCAAGCCGCACGTATGACACGCTCAACCATGCTTGAAAATTCTACTAAGGACTATATACTAGCAGAACAGGCTTACGGTATACCGGAAGGTATTATCCTTACAAAATACTTACTAAAGCCGTCGTTAATACCAACAGTTTCTGTTTTGTCCTTAGACATCGCTTCATTGTTTGGCAGCGCATTTTTGGTTGAAAACCTGTTTAACTACCCCGGTCTTTCCAGATATGGCTTAAGCGCTATGTTAAACAAAGACCTGAATGCCATATCAGCCGTTGTTATGATTCTTGGGCTGGTGTTTATAATCGTTAATATTATAATTGACCTTGTGGTTGCCTGGCTTGACCCGAGAGTCCGCATGATGGGGAGGTAAAAACATGGCAGAACCTATGAAAAAACCTAAACAAGATAAAACGGAAAAATTCAGGCGTGCCTGGTATAAATTTTCCTTAAATAAAATGTCTGTCGTAGGGCTTGTTATAATTTCCATTATTTTAATATTAGCTATATTTCAGCCGGTTATAGCGCCCTACCCTTCTCATGTAGGCGCCGTTGTTGATTTTGCAAACGCAAACCGTCCGCCTAATCCCGATTATTTAATGGGCACAGATACCGTTGGCCGTGACATTATGAGCCGTATTTTCTATGCCTTCCGCGGAGCGTTTACGATGGGTGTCGGCGTTTTGGCCGTAGTTGTGCCTATAGGCGGAATCCTAGGTTTAATCGCCGGATATTGGCATGGCAAGTGGGTTTCCACCTTAATCATGCGTGTAACCGACGTTTTTCTTGCTCTTCCCCCTATGATACTGGCGTTGTGCGTTTGCGCCATTCTTCGGCCTACGTTGTTTAACTCCATGATGGCTATATGCGTTTCCTGGTGGCCTTGGTACACCCGTCTAGTGTTTGGTATGTCTACATCATTACGTAATGAGATGTACATAAAATCTGCGGAGCTTTTAGGTGCAAGCAAAATGCATATAATATTCAAAGAAATTTTACCAAACTGCTTAGGCCCAACATTTACAAAAATGACCTTAGACATGGGCTGGGTTATTTTAACCGGCGCTACACTTAGTTTTGTTGGCTTAGGTGAACAGCCGCCAACCCCCGCTTTAGGTACAATGGTTTCCGACGGCGCAAAGTACCTGCCCGAGCAATGGTGGATTTCAATATTCCCCGCTCTTGCTATTATGGTTATAGTTCTTGGCTTTAACCTAATGGGCGACGGAGTTAAAGACATGCTGTCAAGTGAGGAGTGATACTATGAACACAGTGGAAATTAAAGACCTTCACGTGCAGTACCGAACCTTTACCGGCAGCGTTAAGGTGTTAAACGGCATAAACCTTTTTGTGCGTAAAGGTGAAAAGGTAGCAATAGTTGGCGAAACGGGCTGTGGTAAAACAACAACAGTTAAATCCATATTAAGAATACTAGCTAAACAAGCGTCTGTCCCTAAAGGTGAAATAATTTTTGGCGATTCCGACGTATTAAAAATGAACAAGTCCCAACTGAAAAAATTACGTGGCTCAGGCGTTTCTATGATATTTCAGGATCCTACAATGTCGCTGAATCCGGTGTTTACAGTGGGTAGCCAAATGTTTTCCGTTATAAAATATTCCGGGCATGAAGGCGCCAACAAAGGAGACGTTCAAAAAGCATTAGCAATCAAAGCGTTGCAGGAAACCTCTATGCCCGACCCGGAGCGTATTTTGCAAAGTTATCCGTTCCAGCTATCCGGCGGTATGCGCCAGCGTATAGCTATCGCTATGTCCTTAGCTACGCCCAGAGAGCTTGTTATAGCCGATGAGCCGACCACAAACCTAGACGTTACAATCCAAGATCAAGTCCTTAGAATACTAAAGGAGCGGGTTGAAAGCAAGGGCAGCTCTTTGATTTTAATAACCCATTCATTAGGTGTTGCCCGTGAAACTACCGATAGAATTTATGTTATGTATGCCGGAAACATGGTTGAAACCTCACCTACCGATGAGTTATTTAAAAACAACCTACATCCCTACACCCGTGCGCTTTTAGGCTGTATACCAAAGCTGTCGGGTGGTGGTGTAGCGGAAGGTATCCCCGGCAGAATACCAAACTATCTTAACCCACCTGCCGGATGTAGATTCGCTCCTCGCTGCCAGCACGCAACAGATCGGTGCCGGGCAGAAAAGCCGGAGTTTGTCAGCGTAAACGACGACCATAAAGTCGCTTGCTTTCTTTACTACTGATAGGAGGGATTGAATTTTGTCTGATGTTATACTTGAAGTTAAAGGTTTAAAAAAGTACTTTCCTATCACTCGCGGAAAGCAAAAAGGTCTTGCTGTTAAGGCTATTGACGGAATAGATTTTACAATAAAAAAGGGAGAAACCCTTGGTCTTGTCGGTGAATCCGGCTCAGGTAAAAGCACTACCGCATATAACGTTATCGGAATGTACGGCTCAACAGCCGGCGAAATGTATTTTAAAGGGGAGGATATAAGTCAAAGCGCCGATAAACGCCCTTTAAGGCTTAAAAAGGACATACAAATGGTGTTCCAAGATCCGGGCACTACATTAAACCCCCAGCGTAATGTAAGGCAAATTCTTACTCTGCCTTTATCAATACATAACATGATAGATAAAAATGACCCCGACGGACAGATTATTAAGCTTTTAGAAATGGTAGAGCTTCCTGCCGAATATTTATACAAATACCCGGTGTCCCTAGGCGGCGGCGAACGGCAAATGCTTGCAGTCGCACGTGCATTATCAACAGATCCGTCTATGATTGTTTTAGACGAGCCCACATCTTCACTTGACGTGTCTGTTCAAGCAAAAATTATAAACATGTTGCTTCGTTTTCAAAAGCAGCGGAATCTGGCGTACCTGTTTATTACTCATGATTTGAGCCTTATGCGGAATTTGGCGACTAAGGTTGCAATCATGTATTTAGGTAAGATAGCGGAGATTGCGCCTGTAGATATATTTTTCTCAAAACCACTTCATCCGTATACACAAATGCTCTTATCGGCTATACCTGTTATGACCGAGGAGGAAGAGCTTGTTAAGCAAGCAAAAATAACGCCTCAAGGCGAAATACCAAGCCCTGTTAACGTTCCGCCTGGTTGCAGCTTTAATACTCGTTGTCCTTTCGCCAATGAGTTATGCTTAAAGGATGACCCGGTTATGCGTGAAGTCGGAAACGAACATCTTGTGCGCTGTCATAGAGTTTAGTAAAAATTTTAAGGAGGGTTTATTTTGCCTAAAAAGATTTTATCCACTATTCAGGAGGTTGAAGATTTTGTTAGGGGTTGTACCTTTTACGGCACAGGCGGCGGAGGGGACTATTCCGCCGGGGTTAATGCCTTGTCGATACAGCTTGAAAAAGGCAATGAAATCGGCTGGGTAGACGAAAGCGATATTCCTGACGACTGCTATACATGTTGCCCGTTTTTGATGGGCTCAATAGCCCCGATAACAGTCGAAACTAAAAAGGAAATGAAGGAGGTTTACGGCCTTTACGACCCTGTTAACGATTATACGAGGCAGCTTGCAAAGTCCATAAAATCTTTGGAAAGAGTTACAGGTAAGAAAATTACCGCACTTATCCCTATTGAGCTTGGTGGTGCAAACGCCGCCGCTTGTATATCGGCAGCGGCTGAAAACGGTATGCTTGTCTTTGACGGCGACTATACAGGCCGTGCTATACCGGAAATTCAACAAACTACACCTTTTATTTTTGAAAAAGAGCTTATGCCAATTACTGCAACAGACGCTTGGGGTAATACTTGTATCATAGAAACAGCCGTCAACTGGCGAATAGCCGAAAGACTCGGCAAGTTTTTAAGCGCCGGCGCTTATTTAGGAACCGGCCAAGCAGGCTTTTTAATGCCTGCGTCGGAAGCTAAGAAAATTCTTATGAGAGGCACTATGACAGAATGTTACGAGGTTGGTAAGCTGATACGTGAAAGTGCTGAACGCGGCGAAGACGCCGCCGCTAATGTTGCAAAATATTTAGGCGGCTGGGTCATATTAAAGGGCACTGTTACAGGCAAAGAATGGCAGGATAAAGATGGCTACTACTGGGGCACCCATACAATAACAGGCGAAGGCAATTTCAGCGGCATAGAATTAAAAATCTGGTTTAAAAACGAAAACCATATGAGCTGGAAAAACGGTGAAGTGTATATAACCAGCCCTGATATGCTGCAGGTTATAAACAGTCAAACATATGAGCCTTTAACAAACAATAAAATCGACATAGGCAACAAAGTAACGGTTATTGCACTAAAAGCACGTGACGTTTTTAAAACCGAACGTGGGCTTCTGACGTTAAGCCCAAGAGCATTTGGCTTTGATATTGATTATGTGCCTGTTGAGGATAAAGTTTGAGGTCGGCTGTCGAAAGTTGATTTTTTTAGGTTTTAGCGTCGCAGACTTTAAACGTTTGGACGGATTTATTCCGGACAAAATGCAAAGAAATTCCGTAATGACGCCATAGGCGGCGTGCTGGCGACAAAGTGGCAAAGCCACTTTGTCGCCAGCTAATTTTTATGTCAAAATAAGTATGGCGATGGATGAAAAAATTGGTGCCGGAAGCATACTTAGTTCGGAAGTTGGATAAAGCAATAGACTTGAGCTTCATATACCCGCTTGTTGAGGCCCTATATGATTACGGCAGATTACCTCTTTAACCATCAAAGCACAGTCCATTACTATAGAAGCACCGTTTCCAGGGTGAATGGATGAACCTACGTAATAAAGATTCTTATAGACCTTATCCTGAAGTTGTGGCCGCAAAGCCATGCTTTGGAACAGAGTGTGCCCAACGCCAAAGCAACTTCCATACCGACAGTTATATCTATTTTTAAAGTCTATCGGTGTTGTAAAGCTTTTATAAGCAATATGCTCTCTTATCTTTTCAAGTCCCGTTATGGAGGAAACTGCCTGCAAGCATAATTCGGATAGCTGCTCCCTTGTTTTTTCATCCCACTTGATTGGGAGATTTTTATGATTTGGTACTCTAACCATTAAATTCACTACTGAATGGGATGGGTTCTCGCAATAGCTATCATCTACGCAGGACGGTGAATAAATATACAGGGAGGGACTTTCCGGCAACTTGCCTTTAAAAATATTGGATATTTCGTCTTCAAAATCCTTATTAATAAATAGATTATGCACGTTTAACTCCGGGTACTTCTTCGTCAGACCAAGGTGGACGATAAATGTAGAACATGATAGCTGAGAATAACGATGGAGTTTTCGATTAAGTAATTCTTTTTGTGCATAACAATAGTCTGCATCCACTACGACGACGTCAGCCTGTATCGTTTCCTTTGAAGTCAGAATACCCGTAACAAGCGAGCCCTTTCCCACAATTTTTTGTACAGGGGCATTATAATAGATATTTCCGCCTTTATCCTCGAAAATTTGGGTTAACACCCTTGCATAATGGGATAACCCTCCTTGTATATGGCTGATGCCCTCAACCTGTGAATTAGCATAAACTGTTGTGTATACGTTGGGGAGCTTGTCGGGTGCAATCCCCATAAAAAAGGCTTGGAATAGAATAAAATCTTGAAGCTCTTTTGACTTGATGAATCGTTTAACATAACTCCTTGCCGAAGTGAACGGATTTAACTCCACCAATTTGCCGAGTAGTTCAGGATTTAGGAAGGAGGAAGCCGTCATAAAGGGTCTGCTGATAAAATACTGTTTAGATAATTTGTATTTCTTCATGGTGGTATACATGAATTTATCCCAGTGTTTGATATCCTCACTAAATTCCTTTTGCAGAACCTCTCGCATGTCTCTTAAATCGTGGGGGACATGCAGAACCCTTCCGTCGTGAAAATAAACATGATAGAGGGTTTTTAATCGTTCGTCGCAAAAATACTTTTTCGGATTAAGACCAAGCTTTATAAAGTACTCATGATAGGTGTCGGGGTTTATGGGAATGGATGCGCTTTCCTCAAAGCGAAATGCACCGTCGGGGCTGCTGATAGATCGAAGCACTCCACCTGCCACATCGTTTTTTTCATAGATGATAACCTTATAACCCTGGAGCAGCAGTCCAATTCCTGTACAAAGACCACCGATTCCTGCTCCTATTATAACAACTGACTTCATATTAACCTCCATCATAACTTGATGATGATATCATT
>CAZEYG010000017.1:934-13344 GCA_964516575.1 uncultured Defluviitaleaceae bacterium | reverse complement strand
AGAGTTTTCATGAAAGATAAAGATAATTTGCAGTTGCGTACATATGTCATTGTTGACAATATGCAGCCTCAGTACGCCGCCATAACCGGCACGGTTTCCAAAGGGGATATACCTCTTGCCGGCATGAGTGAGTTATACATTGAGCTTGCGCCGGGCAGCAGCGTATACAGCCTTATGAACGTAGCTCTTAAAAACACCGGGGCAAAACCAGCCTTCCAGATTGTTGAGCGGGAATACGGCGAAATAGAGCTTCATTCCTTTAACCATGAGGATGTGCTTCAAGCAGGCCAGGTTATTTTAGAGGCGGCGGGGTTGTCAGTAAACGACCGTATGAAGCCAAAAATCGTTTCCGAGCAGCTTATTTCAAACGTGGACGCCTATCAGGCTCAGCTTATTAACAGAGACGGCCGCTTAGGCTCGATTTTAGTGCCCGGCGAAACGTTGTTTATCATGGAAGTTGAACCGGCGGCATATATATCTATTGCAGTAAACGAGGCTGAAAAAAGCGCCGATATAAAGGTTATAACTTTTGATCCTGTTGGCAGGTTCGGGCGAATGTATGTTTCCGGCAAAGAATCCGCCGTGCGAAGCGCCAGAGATTCGGCTATAACCGCAATAAACGGCATAGAAGGCAGGTAGATTAATGGGCAGGGATATTTTTGCTTCATATTTATCCGGGCTTAAACATCAGGAGCCTTCAAAACATCAGGAGCTTTCAAAACCGCAAGAGCTTTCAAAACCGCAAGAGCTTTCGTTTTCTGGCGAGGCTGACATTATTTATGACATAACAAAACGGCTTGAGCGCCTTGAGCGCCTAGACAGAAGCGGCCAAGCAGCGGAAGGCATTTCTTGCGATATAGCTATTACAGGCGGGAAGGTTGTGCTTCCGGGTCACGGTATAATTGAAACAAACGTGTTTGTTAGAGACGGCAAAATATTGTCATTAGGTTCATTAGGTAATGAAAACAACCTTTCGGCAAAACGCTGTATCGACGCAAAGGGGCGTTACGTTATACCTGGGGTGATTGACCCTCACGTACATCTCGGTTTGTTTGCGCCCCTTGAAGAGGAGCTTAAAAGCGAAACGGCCTCGGCGATTTTAGGCGGTATAACAACTATCGGCTGGTATATCGGAGGAAACGAACCCCACGAAAACAGACTTGAGAGTATAACTAATGGGGTTCGTTTGTATTCCCAAACAGACATAATCCCCCATTTGGTAATAGGCACAGAAGCCCAAAAGGATTCCATATGCCGTTATGTAAACGAGTTTGGCATAACGTCCTTTAAGGTCTATCTAAACGGAATACCGGGGCTTATATCTGATGTTTCGGATGGGTTTGTTCTTGATGTGTTTGAGCAGATGGAAAAAAGCGGCAAGAAGTGTGTGCTTTGTGCTCATGCTGAAAACAGGGATATTATCCGCCGGGCGTATCAATCCGTAAAGCAGGTTAAAAACCAGGCCGCTACAATTAACGACTGGACAGATACACATCCGGCGCTTGCGGAGGAAGAGGCTGTTATACGCCTGTCATTTTTAGCAGAACGTTGCAAAAAGGATGTTTATTTCGTGCATGTATCGTCAAGGGAGGCTATGAACCGTCTGAGGGAAATACGCCGGACAAACCCGTTTGTGCATGTAGAAACAACAAGCCCTTATTTGACCCTTACGCTAAACGATACCGGCGGAAGTTTGCTTTATAAAATGGAGCCACCCTTTAGAGCTGAAAGCGACAGAGAGACTCTCTGGCAAGCTGTTGCTAACGGCACGGTAGATACTATCGGAACAGACAACGTAACCCAAACTATTGCCGAAAAGAATATTTCCGGTGATTTATGGGACGTGGCCCCCGGTTATCCCGCATTAGAGACACATCTGGCTTCTCTTATTACGGAAGGGGTTATACGCCGGGCAATATCCGTTGAAAAACTTGTCAGTCTAATGACAAGAGGTCCGGCGGAACAGTTCGGGATATATCCAAAGAAGGGTACGCTGCTTCCAGGAAGTGACGCTGATATTGTAATAATCGATATAGACGAGGAACGTACGGTTACATCCAGCAAGCTCAGCTCACGTTCGGATTTTTCTGTTTTTGAAGGACGGCGCTTAAGAGGTTGGCCTGTTATTACGATTAAAGACGGTGTTGTGGCTGCAGAAAACGGCCGGCTTACAAATACTACGCCTTCCGCAAAAATATTAAAAAGTAGGATACTATAATGAAAAAAATAGCTCCATATCTAGCTGGGCTTCTTATGTCACTTGTTTTTGGGCTCTCGTTTCTTTTTTCAAAGCGGGGTCTTGTACGGCTTGAGCCTATGACGCTGGTTGCTTATAGGTTTACATTTGCAGCATTAACGCTTTCGGCTCTTGTGCTTTTTAGGGTTATCAAAGTAAGTTACAAGGGCAAACCTGTAAGTAGGCTAATACTGCTTTCTGTTTTTTATCCGTTTATCTCCTTTGTGTTGGAGATAACGTCATTAAAGTACGTTTCAACCTCACAGGCGGGTATTATGATTTCTATTATGCCGATATTTGTTGCTATAATAGGTTTTTTAATGCTTAATGAGCGGCCCCCATTTATTAAAATTATGTTTATGCTTATGTCTGTGGCTGGTGTACTTGTGACGGTAGCTTTCTCAAAGGCAGAGGGAGGTGGCAGCGCTTTTGGCATAACGCTAATGCTTATATCTGTTATTTGCTGCTCAGTACAAAGCGTTATGGCGCGTAAATATTCGGTGTTTTTTACGCCGTCGGAAATTTCTTTTATAATGATTTGGCTTGGAGCTATATTTTTTAACATCATTTCAATAACTCAAGGTATATTTAACGGCAGGCTTGTTGAAATGTATGTTGCGCCCTTTACAAACGCCGACGCTCTTATATCCGTTTTATACCTAGGCATATGTGCTTCGGTTATAGCGTTTTTCTGTCTTAACTTTATGATGGCGAAACTTCCGGCGTTTCAGGCGGCGGTGTTCGTAAACCTTACAACCGTTGTAACTATTGTAACCGGAATCTTTATAAACAACGAGAGATTAACCTGGTATCAGCTTGCGGGAGGAATACTTATAATTGGGGGTGTGTTGGGCGTCAGTATTATTGGAACCTTGCCAAAGGATAATAGTCATAATGAAAATAGTCATAATTTAGAAACAAAATAAAATTTTGGGGGTAAAGATCATGGAAAAAGAAAACACTTTAAGTTTCAGAGGCAGCAATTGGCTTTCGTTACTACCATTCCTTATCTTTGTGGTTTTTTGCGTGCTGTTTTTTGTAGTGTTTAAGGTTTTTGAGATGGAGGCTCTTTGTATGGGGGGGATTCTTGCCCTTATCATCGGTAGCTTGTTTTCAAAAAACTGGGGCAGCTATTGGCAAGCAGTCGTAAAAGGTATGGCCTCACCCATGATGAATACATTGGCGCTTATACTTCTTGTTGTTGGTATATTCGCTAAGCTCATGTCCCGGGGTGGAGTTGCTCAGGGGTTTGTATGGCTGGGTGATATGCTTGGGCTTTCAGGCGGCATGTTTGTTGTTTTTACCTTTATCGCAACGGCTGTTATATCTATGGCAACAGGAACATCAATCGGTACTCTTTTTTCAGGGTTCCCGATTCTTTATCCTGCCGGTATTTTGCTGGGCGCTAACCCTGTGGCGTTAGCTGGCGCAATATTATCCGGGGCAATATTCGGCGACAATGTAGCTCCAATATCAGACACTACTATCGCTTCAGCCACATCCCAAAGTTATACTGCAAAAAAAGGCACGGCAGATGTAGGTGGATGTGTTGCTTCACGTATGCGTTATGCTTTGGTTGCGGGGGCAATAGCCTGTGTTTTATTCTTTATATTTGGCGGAGGTGGCTCTGCGTCGGCGGAAGGTAAGGAGATTCTTAGCCAATATATGGATCCCAAGGGTCTTGTAATGCTTATCCCCGTAGCTGTCTTACTCTCTGTTTCCGTTGTTAAGCGTGATATTTTTGTCGCTATAACATGGGGTATAATTTCTGGTATAGCTGTTGGTTTTCTGTTCGGGATTTTAACTCCGGCAGACATTATGTCGGTTACTGACGGCGCATTAAGTGGCTTTGCAATAGACGGCATTAAAAACATGCTGGGGACTGTTGGTTATCTTTACGCTGTAGCCGGAATTATGGGTGTGCTTAACGAAAGCGGTACGCTGGATAGAATTATAACTGCTCTTGTTAACTCATCATTCAGTAAAACAGTTATAGGCTCAGAGCTTATTATGGGTATCGGTATTATGGTAACATCCATTTGCTTAGGCTCCGCAAACGGCCCTGCAATAATAATGTTTGGCCCTGTTGCAGACAGAATCGGCCAGGAAACCAAGCTGCATCCATATCGCCGCTCTAACCTGCTTGACGGCTTTGCAAGTACTCTGCCTGTTATTATTCCGTTTACATCAGCGTTTATATTTATCGTTGTACTTTGCATAAACGGCTTACAGGGGGATTATCCTTTTGTTCAATCCTTAAGCCCTATTAGCATTGCAATGTCTACATATCACTGCTTAGCTTTGTTTGTTGTATTTATGTTCTCGGTGTTTTCAGGCTGGGGCAGAAAATATGAAGCCAATGACGGAGCGCCGGTTGATAAGGTCGAATATACTACAACCTCATCAACAAGCCGTAAGGCATAATCAAATAAAAAGCTCAGTTGTTTGAAAGCCAAGCAACTGAGCTTTTTTATTTTACCGTGGCCTACGGCCGGGCAGTTCATTACTTACTGAGTTTTAATATGAACTCCGTCTATATATACTCCACAAAGCGAAAGCTGGTCGTCTAATACAATCATGTCAGCGGGATAACCCGGCAGAAGCCTGCCAAGGTCTAAGCCAAAGGTTTCGGCCACGTTTGCGCTGCCAAGGCGTAAAGCCGTTTCAAGGGGCACACCAACAGAAACAAGCCTACGAACGCCTTCAAGCATTGTAATACTGCTTCCGGCAAGGGTTTTACAGTTTGATGAGCGGACATAAATTTCGCCAAAGCGGATTGTGACTTCAATGGGCCCAACTTCATAATCGCCGTTTGGTAATCCGGCGCAGGGCAGTGAGTCAGTGCATATAAAGCAACCCTCATCACCCTTACAAGCCATGATAATCTGTACGGCGTCGGCGGAAACATGCAGCAAATCAGGAATAAACTCTATCTTCATACGTGGGTCAACTAACGAAACAGACGTAATATTTCGGTTACGATGATGGAGAGACGGCATTGCGTTAAAGAAATGGACACATGTACGGACTCCGGCATCCAGTGCTTTAAGTGTATCTTCGCCATTTGCGGTTGTGTGACCGGCGGAGACGTGTATACCCCGGGAAGTTAATTCCTTTGTTAGACGTAAGTCTTCGTCTAGCTCCGTAGCCAGCGTAATTCGTGAAACCAAACCGCAGCCGGCTGTTAGTTTTTCATAGTTTTCTATTGTAGGTGTAAGCAGAAACTCTTCGCCATGAGCCCCACGTTTTTCTGTTGTTAGAAAGGGGCCTTCTAAATGTGCACCAAGGATTTTCGCGCCGGGTGCCCCTTTTGCTTTTTCTACAGCTTCCAAAAACCCGGAAACATCCGCAACACCTGCACTAACTGAGGTAGGATAAAAAGCTGTTGTGCCGCTGGCGGAATAAATCTTCGCTAAAGAAGTAATGGCGTCGGCGCCGTCCATAACGTCAAAGCCGCCGTAACCATGGGTATGGCTATCAATCAGGCCGGGGGTTATTAACCGTCCCCCAAGATCAACATCACCACTCTTTGCATTAGACAGCTCAACAATTTTTCCGTTTTTAACCTCAAGAGCCGTAAAGCAGGTCATTTGTTTCCCATCAAAAACTCTTCCGTTATAAAAAATCATATGTTTTCTCCTTATCTTATCCTAATCCCGGATTAGTATTATACTCTTTCACAGCATTAAAGTAAAATATACCATTGCGAACATATATATGATATGATACAAGAATAGTATAGTCAAAAATAACCCTATGTGCAATACCTGCTGGGATTAAGGAGTTGATTAAATGCCGATAACAATTTCAGAAGCATTAAACCTTGACAGGCTTAAAAATTTTAAGCTGATAGCCGGCGCAAGTGGGCTTAAAAATAGAATAACAAAGATTGGTATTTTAGACTACGAGTTTACAAAGCAAGGCGCTTCCCAATGGGCAGACGGCCAGTTTATTGCAGGAGAGTTTCTTTTAACGACGTTTTTATATGCAAGAGATAATGAGCTTCTTATAACCGAAGCGGTTAAAAAGCTTGCTAAAAACCGAAACAGCGGCATAGCTATAAAGAATATATTTTCCTTTAACATATCAAGCGAAGTCATTGAATATGCAAATATTAAAGGGTTGCCTATTTTTCTTTTTACAGACAACAGTGTTTTTTTTGAAGACCTGATAATAGATGTAACAAATGCAATAGTAGTAGCCGACGATTATGCGGCGTCGGAAAAAAGAATCAGCAGCATACTAAACGAAAACCTTAGCAAGGCGGCTATCAAAAAAACAGCCCTTGAAATCAATCACCTTTTTAAAAACCAATTCTTTATAATATATCTTGGCAGAAAGGAAGCCTTTGAAGCGCATAAGACAATAGGGCTTTTACACAGCATAAGAAACAAACAGGCAAACAACAACAACTCGTCTATTATAAAATATATGGATGGTTTTTTCTATGTGGCTACTTTTGAATATATTGACGTAATTGATTTAAATAGTATCGTTAAAAAGCAACTTAATGAGCTGGGTATTGATGTTTCGGAATATTGGGTCGGCATAAGTAACCCCCAGTATCACCTGACAGAATTTAAAAAATGCTTACAGGAGAGCTTATATGCCTCTCAAATCAGCCAGACCACAAACACCAACATAAGTTATTATAAGGATATAGGTGTATTCAAGCTGATTCTACCCTTTATCGAGGAGCAGCAGGTGACTGACTTTTGCATGAACATTGTTGACGCCTTGATAGAGTACGATATATACAATAAATCAGTTATGCTTGAAACAGCAAAGAAATATGTTGAATGCGGCGGAAATATTAAAGAAACGGCAAAGCAGCTTTTTAACCACGAAAACACAATCCGATACAGGATAAACAAAATCGGCGAGATTATTAAGCTGGATTTAAACAAAAAAAGTGCTTACGAGGAGCTTTCGTTAGCGCTTAAAATACATTTGGTGCTTTCAAGTATGAAAGCATAAAAAAACAAAATAACATAAGGCTTATGCTCAGATTGTCGCCAGCCTGAGCATAAGCCCTATGCCGGTCTTATGTTATGTTTCCTTAAATTAAACGTTACTCTTCTTTAGCTTAACTCTGCCTTCAGGGGGTAAATCAAACAGCGGAATCAGCTTATCAAGCCCTGTAAACGTCAGTATGTATATTGAAACGACCATTAGTATTGCCATGAAATTCAAGTATAAATCAGCTACGGTAAAGGTATAAACCGGGTAGACCGATTGCGCTAGGCCCATGTAGTAAGCAACACCTGTATGCCAAGGGATAAGAGCGGCTGTCATAACACCTACGGCGTCGGAGAATAAAGCGTTTCTTGTTCTGAGCTTATAAATATCCTCAGGGGAACCTTCAACGTTTTTATCTACAACCTCTCTGATAACCGGGCCCACAGTAGCCATTTGAGACATTTCCTCGTTTATAACAGCGTTAACTATAAAGCAGAGAATGCCGTTACAAACAACAAGATGCCTTACCTTAGTGCTTATCCTTAGAAACAGCTTCATTATAGGCTCAAAGGCGTTCATACTACGCATAATTGCCCCAAAACCCATAGCCCAAAACAGCATGATAACAGCCCAGCCGCCGGCACTTTCAAAACCACCGGCAACCAAATCAAACACCTGCCCCACAGAAGTAATCGTCCCGGCAAATAAGCCGAACACAACAGCTATAAGTATGCCGCTTGCCAAGCAGTAAATAGTATCGACTCTCATAACCGCCATAACAATAACTATAATAACGGGTATAATCATATAATAAGGAACACCGGCTTCTACTTGGTTAAGCAGCGTTATAACAGATGGCCGGGCTTCTTCAATAGCCGCCCAGGTGGCCGCCGGTATTTCCCCAAGAACATGGGATATGTCACCAACAGTTGAAGGTAAGCTCCACATAGACGAAACAATAAAGTAAAGAATAGCTGTTATGACAAGGCAACCGATGGACCAAACCCCTTGGGTACGTACTCTGTCCACAACCTTAACCCCTTGTATGCCGGAGCTAAGAATAGTTGTGTCGGATATTAAGCCGATACAATCACCAAAAGCCGAGCCGCCTATAGCAGCGGCAAACGTAAGCCCGGGGCTTCCGCCGACAACACTTGACAGCCAGATGAAAATAGGTATACAGGCGGCGAATGTGCCCCATGATGTTCCGGTAGCAACGGCCAGCGCACTTGTAGCTAAAAACGTAACAACCGCAACGCTCTTGCCGGTTACGCCGATTTTAACAAAAATCGAAATAGCAGAAGCGCCAACGCCTGTAGCCATATAAATTTCGGCCACGGCATAAGCAAGCATCATTATAAACGCCAGCAAGGTCGCTTCCTTTGCGCCTTCAACGCCAATGTTCATTATTTCATTAAATGATTTCTTTTCGGTAATCTTACAAACAATCGTAGCGGCAAAAAGACCGACTGATGCGGAGATTAAAATGTCTATACCTGACATTACCATACCCGCAACCAATACAACAGGTAGAAATTTGAACAAAGCAATCATTATTTTCACCTCAATCTACGTTATCTACATTATAGCTTTTCTGATAAGACCGTTTTCCGTGGCAATCATCAATGACATATAGCGTAAATTAAACTCCACAAATTGGCCAACCTTGTAGTCTGTGTCACAATCCTCAATGTCTATTATTGTGTGGTCGCTGCTTGCGCCTAAAACCAAAACCTTGTCGTCCTTAGGCACAAGCTTCGTACAATCGCCGAATTCAAACACACCCATAGCTAATATTGCCCGTTTTCTTAACCCCTTGTCCTCATAACATGCCTCGGAGCCAAAGCCGTTTTGCCCTAACTCTCCGATAGGGTAGGTTGGCTTAACGTTCAGCTCAACAATCTCTGCTTGAAGCGTAAGGGTATCGTTGGACATTCCGTCTATAGGGCAATCCATCCTTACAAGCAGGTCATAGGGGCAAACAAATGCTTCACCTATACGGATATGGTTAACCTTGCTGGGGAAACCTGTTTTGTATAAAAGAGGGATTGATGACGTGCTGCCTCCTGAAACAATGTCTAGCTTTCGGCCTATTACTTGTTCAATAGCTAAGGCGTTGTCCGACAACTCTGTTAGGTTTTTTGTTGTAGGTTTTACGGAGCCGTAACAGGAGAAATTAGCGCCTATGCCGTATAGATGAATGTTGTCAAGCTCATTTTCGATGTAGCAGGCAGTTTTTATATGCTCCTCTCTTGAAAAAATACCTTCCCGCAAGTCACCCACATCACGCATTAGAATTACCTTATGTATTTTGCCTTTTCGTCCGGCTTCCTTGTTAAGCGCTCTTATAACCTCAATTTCAGAGTTCAGGCTTATGTCGCAGCAGCTTATAATATCAGCTGCTTCACTAAGCATCGGAATCCTTATAGCCATTGTTTCCACATCGGGATATTTCTCCTTGATTTTCTTAAGATGTGGTATTCGTGAGCTTGCAAGCTGGTTAAAACCTGCTAGGCGCATTTGCTCCGTAATTTCATCCAGACCGTTAAACCCTTTAACAACGGCGGCTACGGAAACACCTCGTTTATCACATACATCCTTTAAAATTCTGGCATTTTGCAAAATAGTGTCTTTGTTAATATGTAATACGGGATATTTTATTGCAGCAGTCATATGTTATCTAACCTTTCGCAACGATGCTCTTAATAACCTCCAGCGTTCTTTCGATGTCAAACCTTGTGTTGTACGGCGCTAGGCCAAGCCTTATTAAGCCGCCTTTATCCTTTAGCTGCAACACATCGTTAACAACTTCTACCGCATAAAAATCGCCGTCCCAGCTATTTATGCCGTTATCACCTAAGATTGTGCATACGTCAAGAGGTCTTTTGCCGTCGATTGTAAAAACAACAGTGGACGTACGGGGTCTGCCTTCGGCCGGGCCGTAAACTGTTACACCCGGCAGCTTTCTAAGCTCAGTACGTAAATAAGCGGCCATCGGGTTTTCATATTCTTCAAAGGCAAGCATTCCGGCTACTACGTTTCTTCTTCTGCCTGTCAGCCCTTTTAATTTATCCTCGAAATAATGAGCGTATTCTTCCCCTATGGAGGCGATAAACAATACGGCCTCGGCTGTGCCGCAAATCAGCTCAAAAGGTGGTGTGCCGAAATGGAACCGTCTGATGCCGGTTAGAATGTCCTCTGTTTCTACGTTATAAAATCTTGCTTTGTCTACTAACGGGTCTTTCATATAAATTACGCCTAAATGGGGCCCAAAGAATTTATATGCCGAGCAAATAAGCACGTCGGTGTCTATGTCCTTTACGTCAATGGGGCAATGGGCGGCGTAATGGACAGCGTCTACAACAGTTATTGCGCCGTATTCATGAGCCATTTTACACATTGTTTTAACATCACTTATTGTACCTAATGCGTTTGACGCCCAGTTAAAAGCAGCAACCTTTGTTTTAGGCGACAGCTTTGCTTTTAAATCAGCTAAATCTATCTCCTGGGTTTCTCTGTTAACGGCTACGCTTTTAACAACTAAACCACGCTCCTTAAGGGCAAGCCACGGTGAGCGGTTGCATCTATGGTCGATGTCTGTAATAACTATCTCGTCACCCGGCTGTAAATCTCTTGCAATAGCAAAAGCAAGGTTAAAATTGTTTTGGCTGGAGGCATAACCAAAGGCTACTTCATTAGGCGAACAGCCAAAAAAATCCGCAACAATTTCCCTTGATTCGTCGTAGAGCGCATCTGTTTCTCTAGCGGTATCAAACGCGCCGTGTTCATTAGCGTTGTGATACAGCAGGTAGTCGGATATTTTGTTTGCTACTCTAAGGGGCACCTGTGAGCCGCCGGGGCCGTCTAAAATTGCAACAGGTAATCCGTTAAGGGTTCTGTTGCAGGCGGGGAACATACTTCTAACCTTGTCGACGTTAAACTTAAATTCCATACAAATCTCCTCCTGTTTAATGTGTTATGTACAAATATAACAATAAACACAAAAATAAAACTATTCTATTAAAGTATATAACATACAAGTTTTTATCTCTACACCTTTTATATGTGTAAAATCCAATAATTAAACGTCCGTTTTGTAATAATTACAAAGCTGTTTTTAAGATTGTTAATAAGTCGCTGTAAACCCCATAAGCTGTTTCCAAAATGCCTGGGTTTGTTTGGAAGATAGTTAGTTCGCCGGCTAAATCAGTAAACAGCTTAACAGCCGCCGACGTACCGTTTACTAAGGCAAAAGGATTGTCTAAACCGATGATTTTTGGGCATACGGACAATTGAATCGTTCCATCCTCTTCTTTTATTGACTCACAAATATATTTATATCTTTTGCCTTCTTTTTTTGCTAGCTCTATTTCGGCGGGTGTAATGTCTTTTATGCTTTTTCTGCTTACCATATCCGGGTTTACGTGACCGTCCATTAACACATTTGTAAGCGCACAAATTTTTGCCGTTCCGTCCCAGCCGTCTATATCCATTGAATAATCTGCTTCCGCAAGCCCCATTTGTTGAGCCTCCCTAATAGCGGAATTAAAATCGGCGCCGTCCTCAAGCCGGGATAAAACGTAGTTTGAGGTGCCGTTTAATATGCCGGTTATTTTGTTTATTTTATTGCCGTGTAACGTGTGCTTAAATAGATTAAATATCGGCGTGCCATCCATTACGGTTGTTTCATAAAGAAAGGTTACGCCGTTTAACATTGCTTTCTCCATAAGGTTATTATAATTCCATGCTATGGGGCCTTTGTTTGCTGTTATTACGTTCATTTTACGTGAAAATGCTTTTTCTATATGGCTGATAGCCGGTTGGCCGTCTTTAATAGACAGCGGGCTTAACTCAATAAACACATCGGCTTCACAGCTCTCCAACATATCCAACGTACCAAAGCTTCGATAATCCTTATGAGCCGCAAAGTCCATTTCTTTTTGCAGGCTAGCAGTGTCTATTCCGTTGTTATTTACTAAACAACCTTTAGAACGGCTTACTCCAACAATCATTATCCGCCTGCCAAATTGTTCGGCTAACTCATCCTGCTTAACCGAAAGCAACCGGCAAAACTCCTTTGTAACGTTGCCGAAACCTGCTATACATAAACTTATTGTTTTAATCATATGACACCATCCTTAATAAATTTTAAATTATATTATCACCGTAACAAAAAAAATTCCATAACTTATAGAATTAAAAATTGGATTTTAAA
>CAZEYG010000017.1:0-924 GCA_964516575.1 uncultured Defluviitaleaceae bacterium | reverse complement strand
TAGGTTTCTACAATATACGTGCTGTTGTCTCTTAAAAGAGGACGTAACATTAAAAAATACCGGAACAACGTCAAGGGACGTTTTCCGGCATTCTTTTATAAAAGGATTAAATTTTAAACTTATTTACCATATCACCAAGACGAAGGGACTGGCTGTTAAGCTCTTGAGCAGTAGAGGCAGATTCTGTTGAGGTTGAAGTATTTCGTGTAACAACCTGTGAAATTTGTTCAACGCCGGAGGCAATTTGGGATATGCTGTCGGCTTGAACCTTCGTAGCGTCGAAAATATGGTTAATGATTTCAGACACTGTATTAATATCGGCGATAATTTTTTGCAGTGAGTTAGCTGTAGTTTGGGCGGTATTAGCGCCGTCTTCGATTTTGGTCATAGTGTCTTCAATCAGCTTAGTGATGTCTTGGGCGGCTTGCTTACTTCTTCCCGCAAGAGAACGTACTTCCTCAGCAACAACAGCAAAACCCTTGCCGTGGGTTCCGGCTCTAGCCGCCTCAACAGCGGCATTTAACGCCAAAAGGTTGGTTTGGAAAGCGATATCGTCTATAACCTTGATTATTTTAGCGATATTTCCTGAAGCCTCTTTAATTTCACCCATAGAGTCAAGCATTTTACGCATCTCTTCGTTTCCGTCTTTAGCGTTTTCAATAGATTTAAGAGAATAATCAAATACATTTCTAGCGTCGCTTGCTGTTTTTTGGGTTTGATCATTAATATCGCTAATGGAAGCGCCTAACTCTTTAACCGTCGCCGCTTGGCGTTCGGCGTCATTGGCTAATTCAAAGGAGGAACCTGTAATCTTTGTTGCGCCTGAAAGCACATGGTCGGCAGAAGCCTGAATCTCGGAAATTGTTCCGGATAAGGTTTCGACTATATTATTTATAGACAACTTAATTCTGTTGTATTGGCCTA
>CAZEYG010000016.1:0-13437 GCA_964516575.1 uncultured Defluviitaleaceae bacterium | reverse complement strand
AGACCCAAAGAAGGTTCGTCGAATATAAGCAGCTTAGGATCAGACATTAAACCCCTAGCGATAGCAACCATCTGCTGCTCGCCGCCTGATAATGTTTCCGTAAGCTGGGATTCCCTTTCCTTTAGTCTAGGGAATATTTTAAATATTTCCTGCAAATGCTCGGTTATACGCCGCTTGTCCTTTATTAAATAAGCGCCCATAAGCATATTGTCGAGTACACTCATTTTTGTGAAAAGGTGTCTGCCCTCGGGAACCATTGAAATGCCTAATGGAACCAATTCATGAGGCTTAATGTTTGCAAGGTTTTGACCCTTATAAACTATAGACCCGGCCATAGGTTTGATAAGCCCGGTAATGGCTTTAAGGCTTGTTGTTTTACCTGAGCCGTTTGAGCCTACAAGACCGACTATTTGGCCTTCCTGAACCTTAAACGAAACATCGTAAATAACCGGCACGCCGTTATATCCTGCCTTTAAATTTTTCACCTCAAGCATGTTTTCTTTCCCCCAGATAAGCGTTTATTACATCCTGATTATTGGTAACTTCTTCTGGCGTACCCTCCACAAGCAGCTTGCCGGAGTTGATAACAACAACCTTTTCCGACACCTTCATAACAACGTCCATAACGTGCTCAATTGTAACGATAGTTACGCCCATGCCGTTTATTTTACGAATAAGCTCTACAGCCGCAACACGTTCAGTGTTGTTAAGCCCCGCCATTGTTTCGTCCAAAAGCAGCAGTTGCGGATTTGTTGCTACGGCTCTTGCTATTTCAATACGTTTCTTTTGGATTACGTTCATCTTTCCGGCTAATTGATCCTTATATTTGTATATTGAGCAAACCTCAAGTATTTCATCTGTAAAATCTCTGGCTTCCTTAATGTTTGAATGTCTTGCTAAGGCGCCTACCAAAACGTTTTCAAAAACGGTCATATCGTTAAGGGACTGGGGGATTTGAAACGTTCTGCCGATACCCAGTTTACATATTTCGTTGGCCTTTTTCTTACTTATGTCTATGCCGTTTAATATAATAGAGCCGGAGGTTATTTGGTGTGCGCCGCTTATTGAGTTAAAAAGCGTAGTTTTACCAGCGCCGTTTGGCCCAACTATACCTACTATTTGGCCTTTTTTTACGTTAAACGTGATATCCTCGTTTGCAACAAGACCGCCGAAACGTTTTGTTGCATTTTTTACCTGAAGAAGGTAATCACTCATGAACGGGAACCTCCTTCTCTTTATTTTGTCTTTCCTTATATTTATAATAAAGTGATATAATACCGTTTGGAAGATATATAACTACAATGATAACAAGTGTGCCGTATATGAGCAGGTCTGCCCCTGTACCTGTGCCGCCGAAAAACACACGGCTGTATTCGGATATTAACGTAAGCACTGTTGCGCCGATAATCGGCCCGAAAATTGTACCAACCCCACCCATAACCGTAATAAGGCAAATCATAAGTGATATTTTTAGTGTCATAATCATAATTGGATCCACATAAAGCATATATTGAGCGTACAAGCTGCCGCCTAGGCTTACTATAGCAGCGCTTAACATATAAGCAATCAGTTTATACTTAGACGTATTTATACCTACGCTTTCCGCCGCCATTTCATTGCCTTTTATTGTCCTTAGATAGTAGCCGAATTTAGATCTGTCAAGATAAATAACAAGCAGCAAAACAGCAACCATAAACGCTAAAAGCACATAGAAATAATAAGCCTTGCTAGGAAACTGCATAGACTGCCAAAAGGGAACTCTCGGACGCAAAAAGTCAAGGCCTGTTGCACCACCTACATATTTTGTGTTGATAAAAACAATCCTGACCGATTCGCCAACGGCCATTGTTGCAACTGCAAAGTAGTGCCCCTTAAGACGCAAAAGCGGAGAGCCAATTAACAAAGCCACAACTAAAGACACCGCAACACCAATCCACATACCAACCCATGGAGTGATGTTGTAGTACATAAAACATATAGCGCTGGTGTAAGCGCCTAGGCCGTAGAATACGCAATGGCCGATAGAAACCTGCCCTGCATAACCGCCTATAAAATTCCAGCCCATGCCTACGATAGACCATGTTAGAATCATAATTATAACATGCAGCGGAAAAGGAGCCTTTACGAAAACGGGCACCAATGCTAAAGCTATAATCCCTAAAAACAACATTAGAAAGTTCTTCTTAGAAAACTGAATGTGCTCAAATAATCGCAATTGCCCTACCTCCCTAACAGGCCTTTTGGCCTAAAAGATACAATCAAAACATAAGCTATACATACGGCAAGATATTTAAAAGCTGTGCTTACGAAAAATCCTGTACCAGTATCAACCAGACCCATTATAATACCGCCAAGTAATGCGCCCATAATACTGCCAAAACCACCCATCGCAACTGCTATAAAGCCAAACAACAGGAATGAGGTTCCTACTCCGGGGAATACATAGTAATAATATGTAAGCACACATCCGGCGCAACCTGTTATTGCGCTTGAAATACCAAATGCAAGAGCATAAGACCTTTCAGTATCGATACCTACCAAGGAAGCGGCGTCTTTGTCCATAGAAGTAGCACGAATAGCCTTACCTGTTCTTGTTTTATTCATAAACAAAAACAGCGCTCCGGCTAAAGCCATACAAACAAAAAACGGTATTAGCTTGCTTTTACTGACAATAACATTACCTATTGTTATGGATCCGGTAAACATAAGCCCGCTTATTGTTCGGAATTCGCCTCCAAAGAACAGAAGCGCTAGGTTCAAAAGAACCATGCTTAATGCAAATGTCAATAATCTTTGAGAGAGCACAGGGCCTGATAGAACCTTTTTTACAAGGAGCTTATAGGTAACAACTCCTATAACAAACAGTAGTACCGCACAAAATGGCAATGACAAAAGCGGATCCAACCCAAAAAACTTATTTAAGAAAAATGCCGTATACATGCCTATCATTAAGAATTCGCCCTGGGCGAAGTTAAGAATATTCATAACGCCCCAAATCAAAGCGATTCCTATAGCTACCAGAGCGATGATAGACCCGTTTATAACCCCTTCGATCAATAACTGCGGTAACAAATAAAAACCTCCCTTTTGTCTTATGCTATTGCTTATGCGAATAATGAAATGTTAAATATTATGGCGTCAATTATAACTTCTTCCCTCCGTCTAAACGGAGGGAAGAAACTAATACGTTTTAATGAATTGTCATTAAGATTACGGCGGCAATTAAATATGTCATTGATTTTGCCGAAGTAATAGATTCTATTAGCGCTTATCCCAAGCCGGCATAGGAACAACAGGGTCTACAGCTTTATTAGCTGTTGGATAAACTGTTTTATAGGTTCCGTCAAAAGCTTGTGTTATAATACCTGTTGCATAAATGTTTTGATTCTTTTCGTTAAACTTAATACCTTCCCAAGGTACAATAAGCTGACCGTTGTTTTTAATATCTGTTTCTGAAAGAGCTTTTCTGATAGCTTCTTTGTCTAATGAGCCTGCTCTGTTGATAGCGTCTGCCATAACAAACATGCCTGTAAATGCTCTAGCGTAGTCGCCTGTAAGGCTTACACCACCTGAACGGGCTTTGTATAAATCATTAACCTTAGAAATTAATGGGTTCTTCTCTGATAAGTCTAAGGACCAAACGTTTGTTGTAAAGATATAGTCAGCAGTCTTACCAAGAGCCTCAAATAATTCCGGAGCTATATAACCTGCTCTTTGGCCAAGGATAACTTTTGGTAAAATGTTTTGTTCTTCAAAGGATTTAAGGAACAATATTGCGTCGGAGGTATATGAAGCCATTAAAAACGCATCGGCGCCGGAAGCCTTAAGTTTTAATACCTCGCTTGTAAGATTGATGGAGTTAGCCGGATGAACAATCTTTTCAGCTACTTCAAAACCGTATTCGGGAGCTTTTTCTTCTTCAAGCTGTGAAAGTAAAGCACCGAATTCAGTGTCCTCTGCTACGATTGCAACCTTTTTAATGTTAGCATTTTGGTTTTTGTTAAGCTCTGTTAAGAACTTGTATGTGTCGTCAACGAATGTTCCGTCATGAGGGCCTGACCTAAAGAACCAGTTAAAACCTCTGTCTGTTAAGGCCATAGAGGTTGAGTCAGGGCATAAGAACGGAACGCCAAGTCTTTCGGCTACGTTGCTGGCTGTTTTTGTAACGGCGCTGTAATGGCAGCCCATTAATACGTCAACCTTTTCTTGAGTAATAAGACGTTCTGCTTCTGCAAGACCAAGCTCTGCCTCGCCTTTGTGGTCGCCTACGGTAAACTCAATCTTTGCGCCGCTAAGGTTTGGCAAACCTTCTGTGCTTGCAAAAGGCATATCTAAATCGTCAAATTTACCATTAATGATTTCGGCCGCAAGCTCATACGCGATAACATATTCTTTACCTGTTTTTGCTGCTGTTCCTGTAAGAGGATAAATTATACCGACTTTAACTTTGTCAACACTAGGAGCTGCCGGAGCTTCCGAAGGTTTTTCGGCTGCTGCTGTTGCAGGAGCTTGAGACGCCGGAGCAGCGGATGCAGGAGCGCTTGATGCAGCGGGCTTTTCGCTGACACAGCCAGCCATAGAAACAGCAACTACTAAAGCTATTGATGCAGAAATTAACTTTAATGCCTTACTTGTTCTCTTCATAAAATAGTAACCTCCTTAAAATTTAACAGATTGGTCGTTACATGAACAGAAACTTTAACCCTACCTCCCATAATAATTTTTTTACAGCTTAGACATTTCTTGAGTAATTAATAAAAATTTATCTATTTCTTCCACAGTGTTGCAATGAAGTGGGGAAACTCTAATTACGCCTTTGAGGCCGAAGGATTCAAGCATTCTTTTTGAATATATACTGCTAAGTACACGTTCAAATACTATGACTCCTCGTTTTTCATATTCCCTGACAGCCTCATAAGGCTCTATGTTATCAAAACCAACAGCAACGAGTAAATCACGAGTTGTTAAATCCTCATAGTCTAAATAAACGTTCACTCCGGGCATATTTCTAAGCCCCGGGACTTTCTCTGAGCCGTTAAGCATATGGTATAAAAGCGCCCGCTCGTGCAGCTTAATCCTTTTCATGCCTTCTGCGTAAAGCTCACGTCTAGTTAAACCGGCAGTATCGGTTCTTCCGTAAGCGCCGACAAAACAAACATAGTCAACAATTTCGGATATAACGGCATAATGACCGGGAGCCGGGCTTCCAAGCCACCAGGTATCATAAGACGCCGCCGACAGCTTATGATGGGGTAGTTTAGCGACACGATCAGATACGTAACCTATGCCAGAGCCTCTGACACCAAAAAACTTATATGGCGCAAAGTTCATGCCGTCAACCTCTAAGTCATCCGTATCAACCAAGGAATGGGGCACATGTTGCACTGAATCTATAATTATGTATAAATCAGGCTTAATCGCTCTTGCGGCTTTTACTATACCCTTAACATCAAGTATAGCGCCGGATATGTTTGAAGCGTAAATAATGCTTAAAAGGCAAGTGTCTTTATCAATCAGCTTGACAATTTCTTCAATGTCAACACCACCTGTTACAGGGTTGCTTTTTGCAACACGAAGTTCTTTCCCTGTTTTTTCAGCATAATAGCTGCAAGCATCAAAAGCCGAAGGATGCTCCATAACAGTTGTTACTATATTTGTGCCTTTAATGTTTTCGGCAATTGCACCGGTTATTGAAAAGATTACCCTTGAGGCCGTAAGCTCCGTAATAATCGCGCCACCCTTAGCGCCGAATATTATACGCATATCTTCAACGCCTTTTGCCATAACCTCTTTCATGTATAACGCAGCGTTGTGTACACGCTCCGGGCAATCGGGTAAAGCATCCATATCACTGAATACTTCAAGCGCTTTTTTTAAGCGAAAGGAGCCGCCGGCATTGTCAAAGAACAATCTTTCCCCAACTTCTTCACGAGGGTCATGAGTTATGTTTAAAAAGCGGCTTCTTATTTCTGCCATAAGCTCTTTTGAAAAAAGCTGCCCGGCATTATCGTTCTCCATAACTATTATCCTTTCTTTTTTTAAGTTTAAAAGCTGTAAATTATGTTAAAAAGCTGCAACCCCGTCTTTCATAATTATGTTTCCGTCTATTTCTATAGTCGGATTTCTAAAAACCATATCCAAATGGTTATTACTAACTATTATTCCGCCAAAGGAGGCGTTACCGCCAAACCCGAAATGCACCGTACCCATAGCGCCTTCATCTTCCAGCATACGTCCGTTGAGTTTTGAAAGATTATTAAGGCCAATTCCTATTTCAGCCAAAGAGTAAACGGCCGGATCGTTCAGATTTTTGAGCACATCAGCTAAAATCTCCGCTTGACCAGGAGCTGCATCGCCGGCCGGTTCGATTTTAACTATTTTTCCGTTTTCAAGAGTTAGCTTAATGTTTTGATTAATAAGCCCAAGCTGGGGATGAGGAATACTCCCATCGATAATTACAACTCCGTTTGCTGTGTCCTCTAACGGAGCCACTGCACATTCAACATCAGGAGGTGAAGATGAAGCACCGGGAACAATACTCCTGCCATATTGCTTAAGAGGTTCTCTGCCTGTAATTTTACAGGTGATGTCTGTTCCTAAAGCAGACGTAACACGTGCAACATCACCGCCCATAACCTTATAAAGATTATCACATACCCGGCCCTGCTCTAAAAAGTCTACGTAAAGGCCGCCTTCTTCCATCATCTCTATTGTGTAGTCAACCATATTTGCATACCTAGCGCCGTTTTTAACAGCATTACGGCGAGCGTCCGTATGGAACATAGAAAACTTTGTAACCCCAAAGATAACGTCTGCATTAAACATAGCTTCAGCAACGATTTTAGGCGGCTCGTCTCCATGCATAACCCTGTCGGTCATTTTTACTATGCTTTTGTTTTTAAAATCCTTTGCCGCTTCCCACATAACCTTGGCAATTTCTTCGCTTGTGTCGTCTGTTACAAAAAGAATATTTTCGTCTTGCTTACAGTCTGTACAAACCGTCAGCAAAACCTTAGCCGCTTCTAAGCGGTTAGCCATACTACCACTCCTTATTTATGAAGTTAAACAAAATGTTTAACAATTGATAAAGCATTTCATATAACCGCTGGTTTTAATGTACAAAACATATATTTTTTCGACAAAAATAACCAGTATTTATCGACATTTTGTACATGAATTCAACATAAATTCATTTTATATTTATATAGTATCAAATTTGTATGCAATTGTCAACAATATTTTTAGTGTAAATAAATTACTTATTATCACTTACTAATAGTGATAATAAAACTTGCATTCAACTTATAATAAATGTATAATGGTACTTGAATCATACAACATTTAAGCTGTATTTATTACGCTGGCAATTAATACTACAATGTAAGGAGAATCAATTAATGGGATTACTTGACGGAATGGTTGAAAACGAAGTTCAAGAAAAAAACCTGGTAGACGTTGCATATAATTCTATAAGGAGCATGATTGTAAACGGAATATTAAAACAAGGAGAACTTACCAGCGTATCCGCCATAGCAAAAAAGCTGAATATAAGTAGGACACCTATAACAATCGCATGTCACAGGCTTGAATCTGAAAAATTTCTATCAATAGTATCTAAGCAGGGCGTTATAATAAAATCTATAACGCTGGATGACGCCCGAGAAATTTATGAGCTTAGAGCCGCCATTGAATCATACTCTGCAAAAAAAGCGTTTAACCTTCTTTTACCATCTGATGTTGAAAAACTCAAGTCATCTCTTGAAGTTCAAAAAGTAGCTATAAAAAACAACGACCTTGAAACAATAATGAAAGAAGATATTTTTTTTCACAGACTGATTTTGGAAAAGTATGAAAACACTCATTTTTTTTCTATAATCAGTACGATTTATGACAGAGCTTATCTTATAGGTATTAAAGCATGTTCAAATGCATTCCGCGCCGAGCAAATGCTTGATGAACACAGGCAAATGATTGATTGTATCGAAACGAACAATAAAGACAAGTTTGTTGAGCTTATCGAAAGTAATATATTAAACGGTTATATTAGTCTTACCGGCGTTTATAAGTATTAAAAGCTTAGCCCTAAATCTTTTGAAAACTGCGGTCATTAACGGCCGTAGTTTTTTGTTGTCTAAAAAGAAGCTGCTGATAAAATTTTTCCTTATGCACATACTAATGATATTCAAATGTTATTCAAAACAACCACAAGGAGGTGATGCCCGTGACAAATTCAAATGTAATACCCAATAGATTAGCTAATGAAACTTCACCTTATCTTTTACAACACGCAAATAACCCTGTAGACTGGTGGCCATGGTGTGACGAAGCCTTTGCAAAAGCAAAAGCAGAGGATAAGCCTGTTTTTTTATCTATTGGGTATAGCTAGATACAACACAAAAAAACACATGTCACTGGTGCCATGTTATGGAAAGAGAAAGTTTTGAGAAGGAAGCGATGGCTCAGGTCTTAAACAGTAATTTTATAGCGATTAAGGTTGACAAGGAAGAACGGCCCGACATCGACAGCATTTACATGAGAGTATGCCAGGCCTTTACGGGAAGTGGCGGCTGGCCCACAAGTATTTTCATGTCCCCTGACCAAAAGCCGTTTTTTGCAGGCACATATTTCCCGCCGGAAAGATTTTTAAAAATTCTGGAAGCAATACATTTCAACTGGACAACCAACAGGGTTAAGCTTCTTGCAAACAGCGACGATATAATATCCCATTTATCCGATGAGAAAAGCAGGCATGGAGAAAGTGAAAGCAGCCTAGCAGTATCTGCCTATTCTATGTTTAAGCATACATTTGACAGTGAATACGGCGGCTTTGGTAAGGCGCCTAAGTTTCCTTCGCCCCATAATCTCATGTTCTTGATTAGTTACGGCATTCGCAAGCAGGAAAAGGCGGCTGTTGATATGGCCGAAAAAACCCTTTTACAAATGTATAAGGGTGGCATTTTCGACCACATAGGTTTTGGGTTCTCCCGTTATTCAACAGATAAATATTGGCTTGCGCCTCACTTTGAAAAAATGCTGTACGATAACGCTTTACTTGCCATGGCTTATTTATTGGCGTATGAGCACACTAATAATCCCCTTTATAAAACCGTAGCGGAAAAGATTTTTATCTATGCAGAACGAGAGCTTTCTAACGGCATAGGTGGATTTTACAGCGCCCAAGACGCAGACAGCGACGGCATAGAAGGCAAGTATTACGTGTTTACGCCTGATGAGATAATAGCGGTTTTAGGCGAAACAAACGGAAGCCGGTTTAACGATTATTATGATATTACCTCAAAAGGTAATTTTGAAGGCAAAAGCATTCCAAATATTATTAAACAAAAACATGTCTTTGACGAATTCCATGATTTAATTCCGGAGTTGTATGTATACCGAAAAAGCAGAACCTGCCTTCATCTGGATAATAAGGTACTTACATCATGGAACAGTCTTATGCTTTGGGCGTATGCTAATGCTTATCGTGTGTTTGTTGACCTTCACTATATCCATGTAGCCGAAAGAACTATACACTTCATAGAAAATAATCTTATCAAAAACGATACGGTATATGTAGGCACTACTAACGGCAAGAAAAGCGGCAAAGGTTTTTTAGATGACTATGCTTTTTATATTATGGGGCTTATCGCAATGTATGAAGCTACATTTCAGGACAAATATCTGCAAAGAGCAATTCACCTAAATGAAAAGGTTATATCGGAATTTTGGGACGATACAAGCGACGGTTTTTATTTTTATGGCAGTAACGCCGAGCAGCTTATAATCCGGCCAAAGGAATGTTATGACGGCGCTATACCTTCTGGCAATTCGGTTATGGCTTATAATCTTGACAGGCTTGCAAAGCTGACAAAGGATGAAAAGCTCTATATGTTGGCCGAGAGGCAAAAATCCTTTATGAACAGTCAGGCAAACAACTATCCGGCAGGTTTTAGTTTTTATTTGATGTCAACATTACCTACAAAGGATATAGTTTGTGTTCTGAAAAACGAAGGAGAAGCGCCTGAAATGAAAGCCGATTTAAGACATGTTATAAGGGTATTAACCAAGGCCACAAACGAATATCCGCTAAAGAACGATAAAACCACGTACTATATTTGCGAAGGTAATAAATGCTTGCCACCTGTTAATCATATACAATGAGGTGAAACCATGAAATCCATTTGGAGCGACAGCGTTAAACTTAACAGCTTTAACAGCTTGAAAGATAATATAAAAACCGATGTGCTGATTATCGGCGGGGGAATGGCCGGCCTTTTATGCGCCTATTTTCTAAAGAAAAAAGGTATTGATTATATTGTCGTGGAAGGTGATAAAATCGGAAACGGCATCACAAAAAACACAACTGCAAAAGTAACCGCTCAACATGGCCTGCTTTATAACAGCCTAATAAAATCCGCCGGATATGAAAAAGCAAAACAGTACCTAGACATAAACCTTTGGGCAGTAGAAGAATTCAGAAGGCTTTGCAAAAACATTAACTGCAATTTTCAGGACAAGCCGGCTTATGTCTACTCATTGAAAAACCGACGGGAAATAGAGGAAGAGGTGTCTGCCGTAAACAAGCTGGGTTTTAATGCGGAATTTGCGGATAATCTACCCTTGCCGTTTAAAACAGAAGGCGCTGTTAAATTCGCTGACCAAGGACAGTTTAATCCAATGAAGTTTATTGAGCATATTTCTCAAGAGCTTAATATTTATGAAAACACATTTATTGAAAAAGTTTCTAATAACACAGCCTTTACAAACCATGGAAATATTAAAGCAGACCGTATAATAATCGCAACCCACTACCCTCTTATTAATTTATCCGGACTTTACAGCTTAAAGTTATATCAACACCGCTCTTATGTGCTTGCTCTTGATAACGCCGCCGATGTTTCGGGTATGTACGTAGACGAAGCCAAAAACGGAATGTCCTTTCGTAACTATGAAAATCTTCTTTTAGTAGGCGGCGGCGACCACAGAACCGGCAAAGAAGGCGGCAGCTGGAATGAGCTTAGAGCCTTTGCAAAAAAGTATTATCCCAACGCTATAGAAAAATATGCATGGGCGACCCAAGATTGCATGAGCCTGGACAACGTGCCTTATATCGGACAAATATCATCCAACTATAGCAATATATACGTAACAACAGGCTTTAACAAATGGGGTATGACATCTTCCATGGTCAGCGGAGCCATACTTGCGGATGCGATAGAAGGGATACAAAACCCATTCCAGCATGTGTTTAACCCGAGTAGGTCAATGCTTAAAAAGCAGCTTGCATCAAATGTATTAGAAGCCGGGGTTAATCTTTTATCATTTAAAACCAAAAGGTGCTCTCATCTTGGTTGTGCCTTAAAATGGAACAGCAACGAAAAAACATGGGATTGCCCCTGCCACGGCTCTAGGTACACCGAGGGCGGCAAGGTCATTGATAACCCCGCAAAGAAAAACATAAATATTTAATGAGGGATTTATATGTTTAAAGGTAAAATATCTATAATAGGAGCCGGGTTTGTTGGAACAACCTGTGCTTATACAATAATGTTAAGTGGTCTTGTGTCAGAACTTGTGCTTATTGACATTGACAAAGACAAAGCTGATGGTGAAGCGCTGGATTTAAACCACGGAGTTGTTTTTGTTTCCCCCGTCCAAATAACCGGATCATCAGATTACAGCTTAATTAAGGGTTCAGATTTAGTCATAATATCAGCGGGGGCAAATCAAAAGCAAGGCGAATCACGAACAGACCTTTTAAAACGAAATGCAGAAATCTTTAAAAATATTATTAACAGCATTCTCAAGTATTGCAACAATGATACTATTCTTTTGGTCATAACTAACCCTGTAGACATACTGACCTATATAACCTACAAGCTGTCGGGCTTTGACAAACACAACGTAATAGGCTCCGGCACTGTTCTTGATACGGCAAGGCTCAAATACCTTATAAGCCAGCATACAAAAGTTGACGCAAGAAATATACACACCTTTATAATCGGCGAACATGGAGACACTGAGGTCGCTGCATGGAGCATAACAAACATTTCGGGCATACCGATAGATACCTATTGCGGCTTATGCGGAACGTGTAAAGAAATGAAGTTATGCAAAAGTGAATTTCATGAAAAGACCAAAAACGCCGCTTATGAAATAATAGAAAAGAAAGGCGCAACCTATTATGCTATTGCACTGGCTGTCAGAAGAATTATCGAAGCTATTATCGGAAACGAAAACTCCATACTGACGATTTCCAGCCTTGTAGAAAATGAATACGGTATAAACAACACGTGTCTTTCACTGCCAACAATCGTTAACAGCAGAGGCGCCGACAGAATATTGGAAACGACGTTTTCAGACCAAGAATTATACGAGCTGAAAAATTCCGCCGAAACGTTAAAGAAGTTGGCTGGACAAATAGGCTTTTAACTCAAAAAGGCTGGGTAAAACCAGCTTTTTTGCTGCTATCTTATATGATTACGAAAGTTATTGTAATATGCTTAAACCTCCTGTAGAATATTATTACAGCGATAATTAAATATATGTGGAGGTTAACTATGTATAAATTCAGCGACTATAAGGAAAGCGCAGAATATATTCAATCAAAGCTAGATGGCCTTAAGCCGGAAATCATAATGGTACTTGGCTCAGGTTTAGGGTTTATGGGCGACATCGTAGAAGAGCCTGTTAGTATACATTATTCCGAAATACCTCATTTCAAGGTTTCTACAGCTCCTGGTCATGCCGGAAGGTTTGTTATCGGTAAGTTATCCGGGAAAAATGTTATGGTAATGCAAGGCCGCCTCCATGTTTACGAAGGCCATACTCCGGAAGAAGCAGCATATCCTATAAGAGTTGCTTCGTTATTAGGCGTTAGTTCGATGATTGTAACAAACGCCTGTGGTGGGGTTAACACGTCTTATAAGGTTGGAGAGCTTGTTGTACTAAACGATTTTATTAAGCTTGCAAACGTTAATCCTCTTTTAGGCCCTAACGTTCCTGAGTTTGGGCCAAGGTTTAATGATATGACATATACCTTTGATAAGGACTACAGAGACCTTGCTCTTAAAATCGGCAAGGAACAGGGAATGGATTTAAAAGAAGGCGTATATTTTTATACCGTTGGGCCTCAATATGAAACACCCGCTGAAATAAAAGCAATTCGCGTATTAGGCGGCGATGTTGTCGGCATGTCAACCGTACCCGAATGCCTAGCGGCTAATCATATAGGCATGAAGATTTTAGGCATATCCCTTGTTACAAACATGGCCGCTGGCGTATTAGACCAGCCTCTTTCAGAGCAGGAGGTTTTAGACGAGGGCGCTAAAGCAAAGGACTATTTTTCTAAATTTCTGCTTGAATTTTTATCAAGAATATAGTTATTGCGACGACAATAAATCTTATAACTGTTTTGTCGACGCAACCTCTTTTAAGGGG
>CAZEYG010000015.1:0-14187 GCA_964516575.1 uncultured Defluviitaleaceae bacterium | reverse complement strand
TGATTTAGCGGCGGATTCTATTCCTGTTGCCATAGGACTTTTTGCCTTAGGTAAGGGCAAACCTAAGGAAGTTAATGAATACTGCGTAAATATTGGCGGAGATTGTGATACAAACGCCGCAATGGCCGGCGCAATGGCCGGAGCATATTCAGGAATTGGCGCAATTCCCGAAGAATGGTGTAAGACTATTAAAGATGTAAATAACATTGATTTAGACGGTATAGCCGAAAAGCTTATTGCTCTTGCGCCCAAGTGGCAAACGGCTGACATTTAGCTAAATTCAAAATTTGTAGTTTAATTTATAACTTAATTTAAAGGAGGATAAACAATGAAAAAAATAGCTGTTACGTTATTATCACTTGCTTTAACCGTTTCGTTATTATCTGCCTGCGCCGGAAGCAAAAAAGAAAGTGCTCCAGCGGCGTCTGCGCCAAGTTCTGCTGCGCCTTCAACGGCTAATTCCGGTAAAGCCGAAGAAGGGGTTACAATAGTTTTGTTTGGCCCAAGCTCATGGGACACATTTGCGCCGGGTAGTAGCGAAGAGGTTGTAAAGAAGGTAACTGACCAAATAGACAAAGCCTTTATGGAAAAATACCCAGAAGTAACAAATATTGTTCATGATTCCCGTGGTACGGTTTCAGACGGCTTATCCAGGCTCATGACGGCTCAAATAGCAGGGGAGCAGGTTGACCTTATTTATGCGGCATGTAATCCTTTGCGTACATCATATCAGCCGAAGGGTCTTGTTGTACCTGTTGATGATCTTGTTCCAAAGGTATCCGACTATTTAGTAGAAGGCGCATTAACCCCGTTTACTTTACAAGGACAAATTTGGGGTCTGCCATTATCCGGTAATACTGCTACAGGTTTCTTCTATAACAAGGATATGTTTAAAAAGTACAATTTACCCGAGCCTAAAACATTTAACGACTTTGCGGCAGCCGCTAAGGTTTTTAAGGATAACGGAATTATCCCTGTTTTACATCAAGGCAAAAACCCTTGGATGTGGCCTATGTGGTATATGCAGTCACTGCCTTTAACTACAGGCGGCAAACATATGGAAAAAACAATATCTAACTTAAAAGGTGAAACGAAGTTTACAGACCCGGAAGATGTTCGGGCTATGGAGCTGGTTAATGAATATATAACACAGGGCATTTTGGATAAAACCTCGCTGGATATTGATGAGGAAGGCATGAGGGCTGCATTTATAGGCCAAAAATCAGCGGCATATCTGGGTATGACAGGTGATCTTCCGATTCTTATAGAAAATGTTAAGGATTTTGAGGTAGGTTTCTTTAAGTTCCCAACCTTCCCCGGCGAACCGGGTACATCCGTAAGTTACGGCGGCATTGAAACAGGCCTTTGCCTTTCAGCTACTTCCGAAGGAAAATCAAAGGAATATGCTAAGCTGTATATGGAATTTGTCCTTCAACCCGAAAACGCAAAGATAACCCTTGAGCCTACTAACCCTGTAGCAACATCACATAAAGACGTTGTTGGCTCTGATAACCCTATTTCAAAATATATAAGAGAAGAAGTTCTTCCTTCCGAAATGTTCTTGGATTGGGTATGGCCTCGTGAATTAACAACAATTATTCAAGCCGACATTCAATCACTGGTTAGCGGAGCTATGACACCGGCTCAGGTAATGGAGCATATACAAAAATCATATGACGACTTAGTGAAGGATGGGTACGTATACCCATATTAAGAAATATATTTACAAACTTTTGTTTATAAAAAAATCTTCCCCTGCATGTTTTTATTTGCAGGGGGAGGTTTTAACGTATCATACTAATCTTAGATTAAAACATGGAGTGCAGAGGGAAGTATGATTTTAATCAGGATTGGTATAAAGAGGAGGATAGGATGCAGCCAAAAGCATTAATATCTAATCCAAGGTATAACAAGGCTAGGATAAGAGAAGCCGTTTATGCATATGTTATGATACTTCCAGGCATAACCTTGATGACTGTATTTATACTTGCTCCCATTGTTTTTGGGTTTTGGATCAGCCTTCATAATTACGACGGGTTTACTGCCATGAAATGGATAGCTTTTAATAACTATGTTCATATTTTAACAAGGGATAAGTTTTTTCTTTCTTCTTTAATGCATACGGTAATATTTGCTATAGGTGTGGTAGCTGGGAAGAACGTTGTAGGCCTAGCTTTAGCTATGTTGCTTTATAAACCGCGAAAGGGCATAACCCTTTTCCGTACGGCCATGTTTATGCCTGTAGCTATGAGTGGGGTTGTTATAGGCTCTTACTGGTCATTTTTTTTAAGTGATACAAACGGGTTTATAAACAACTTTTTGAATTCTATAAACCTAGGCTTTCTTGCCGTAGGTTGGCTTAGCGACAGCCGGTATGCGCTTATGACGGTTATTATTGTTGAAATATGGCGGTGGTCCGGCCTTCATATGATGATATTTCTTGCCGGTATTCAAGGCATATCGCCGGATATGTATGAAAGCGCTTATTTGGACGGAGCCTCATGGTGGGTAAGGCTGACAAAAATCACCTTACCGCTTTTAAAGCCCATTATTTTTATAAGCACGCTTTTGGCTTTAATGGGCGCCTTTGTACGAAACTTTGAGATTGTTTGGATGCTCACAAGAGGAGGCCCCGGAAACGCAACAGACGTTGTTCTTACGAGAATTTACAATGAGGCGTTCCAGTTTGGAAACCTGGGCAGAGCCTCGGCAATGGGTTATATACTTTTTGTTATTGTTGGGGTGCTTTCGTTTATATATGTTAAGATGTCGAAAAACGGAACATACGATTTCTGATAATGAATAATTCCATAACATATACAGGGAGGGCTGCCGATGGTTTCGGGTTCAAAAACCTACGTTTTTTTTAACAAATCAATTATTTATATAATAAGTATTTTTCTTTCGTTTCAAGCGCTTTTTCCTATTTTATGGATGATAAGCGGCTCGTTAAAAACAAGGAGCGAGTATTATACAAACATTTGGGGTATACCCCAGGAGCTTCAATTTTCTAATTATGTGGGGGCATGGTATGACGGATATATCGGCACTTATCTTTCCAACAGCATAATTGTTACTGCCATAGGTATGGCTGCGTTAATTACAACGTCGTCGCTTACGGCTTATGCGCTTTCCCGCTTTGAGTTCCCGGGTAAGAACCTTGTTTTTTATATTATACTCTCAACAATGATGATACCGCCGGATATTATGACGATACCGCTTTTTTCTCTTGTGAAAAACTTAAGGATATTAAACAAGGTCTATACTCTGCCGCTTATATATGCGGCCGGTGGGTTTGGTATGGCTGTTTTTCTGTTAAGAGGGTTTTTTATGGCTGTGCCAAAGGAGCTTGAGGAATCCATGAGCTTAGACGGAGCTTCTAAGCTGACTATTTTCTTAAGGCTTATTCTGCCGCTGTCGGCGCCGGGGTTTATAACGGTTATTGTTACCCAATCTATGAGCATGTGGAACGAGTTTTATCTTGCTCTTATATTTCTTCGGAAAAAAGAAATGGCTACCATACCCCTTGGGCTGTTAAACTTTTTTCAGCAACATACGGTTGTTTGGCCTAAGTTTTTTGCAAGCCTTACTATCGTTACTATACCTGTAGTTATAGCCTTTGTTTTTGGACAAAAATATTTTGTTATAGGGCTTACATCCGGTGCTGTAAAAGGTTAAACCACCACAAAAAACTGACAACAAAACTGGCAAAAAGAAGGTGAATAATGAGTTACGTTATTGTTTCTACAACCGTTACTGATGATATTACCCTTGCAAGCGGGCATAAAATAGGCAAAAAGCTGGGCGGCGCAGGTACATATGCCCTTTCCGGCGCGAAAGTATGGAGCGACGACGTTATACTTATTGCCAAAACAGGACAGGATTACAACGATCTTTACGGCAGTTGGTACGATAAAAATAATTTGTCTAAAGAGGGTATTACCGTTGCATGTGAAAAAACTCCTGTTTCGGTTATCCAATATTATGACGACGGTGAAAGAATCGAAACGCCTTTATACGGCTTTGAGCATTATGTGAGTCTGGAAGCAACACCAGAGGATATTGAGCCCTTTTGTAAGGACGCCAAAGGTGTATATATTTTTAAGGGAGCGGAGCCGGAATACTTTGAAAAAATTTTAGGTTATAAGGACAAATATGGCTTTAAGTTATTGTGGGAGTTAAACGCCTCCTTTGCTTTGCCCGAGTATATTGATGTTATTAAAAGCATAACATCAAGGCTTGACATTTTCTCTCTTAATATTACCGAGGTCTGTAACATGTTTTCCGTTTGTGACCCAAAGCTGGCTGTTGAACGTTTGAAATGCCTTAACGTGCCGTTTATCTATTTGCGAATGGGGGCAAAAGGTGCTCTTATGCTTGAAGGGGATAAGGTTTACGAAATCCCCCCGGTCAGCGGCATAACGGCAGTGGACGTAACAGGAGGCGGCAACAGCTCGTCGGCGGCTGTGCTTTGCGGTATTTGCGAAGGACTTAGCCCCTTGCAGGCGGGAATAATGGGCAGTATTTCAGCTTCTGTTTGTATAGCACAATTTAGCGTGCCTGATTTAATAGACGAGAAGGTTCGTAATAAAGCAAAGGATTTATTAAACCAAATGGTTTATAGTACCCCATCGACAAAATAGTTGTAAGATTTAATTGTCGCACTAATAGTCAAGAATTGGAGAATGGAGAGGATAATTGTTGTTAAAAAATATTAAGTTAAAAACAAAATTAAATGACGTTATATTATTAACAGATTATGTAAACAAAGCCGTTTCTGAAAGCGGAGTAACCGAGGGGACATGTATTGTGTTTACCCCTCATACAACAGCCGGACTTACCGTTACCTCCTTTTGGGATCCCCTTGGCCTTGAAGATATTATGGACGAGGTATCAAGGCTGATTCCAACAAGGATTGATTTTAAACACCAGCATGATACGCCTCAAGATGCAGCCGGGCATGTCAAATCCTCATTAATAGGAATAACTCTGTCATTTATCGTACACGAAGGTAAGCTTCTGCTTGGAGGCTCCCAGGGTATTTATTTCCTGGAATTTGACGGCCCTAGGGACAGGGAGTTTTATATTAAAATAACCGAAGCTATCTGAGAGGTAAGATTATGTTAAGAGATAAAATCAGAGAAAAGGAATCAATAAAGAGTATTCATTCAAGGTATGAATATTATAAGAACATACCTGAACAAGGTTTTTTTATAAATGGAAAACCTGCTCTTACACAAATTGAGCCGTCTAAGGTCGGTGACTTTGTGCTGATAACCGTAAGAGATCCCTTATGCGCTTACGATGGAGACCCGGCGGGAATAATAGCAGGTAAGCTGGAGAACCCGGAGCTTATCGGTAATTCCGGTATGTTTACAAGTTATAGCGGATATTACAAGGGCGCTCATATAACCGTCGTCAGCGGCGGAAGTGGTTCCCCGGAAATGGAGCTTATTTTATACGATTATATGGAATACACAGACGCCCATACCTTTTTGCGTGTTGGTGGTTCCGGTGGTATAGGGGATAACGTTAGACCCGGCGACATAGTAATAGGCAGCGGCATATTCAGAGACGAGGCAATGACCAGAGCTTATATATACGACGGTTACCCGGCAGTATGCCATTATGAGGTTGTTATGGCAATGATTCAGGCGGCTGAAAGCAGCGGCTGTAGGTTTCATGTTGGGGTTACGGCCTCGCTGGACAGTGATTATGTAGGCGGCGGCAGGCCAAGCGTCGGCGGATACATGCAGCCTTGGAACATTGAACGGGCAGCCATCTTTAACAGAGCCGGTGTTTTAAACGGTGACAGAGAGTCTGCCGCTATTGTTACACTTTCAGCATTATTCGGGCGCCGAGGCGGAGCGGTTTGCTCCGTAGCGGATAATTTAAGCACAGGCGCAAGGTTTGAAGCCGGTGCCGGCCATAAAGATGCAATGAATATTGCTTTAGAAGGTTGTGCTATACTCAACAGAATGGATGAAATAAAAAAATCTAAAGGCAAAACCTATTGGACGCCTGATTTATTAATTGAATAGGGGGAAAACCATGAATTACGATAACCCAATGAGGCAGCAAACATTTAGCCTTCCCGATTTAATAAGACAACAGTATAACGATCTTGAGCCAAAGGTTCGGAGTATATTATCTACCCCGGAGATTTTCGGTATTCAGAGGATTGTTCTGACAGGCTGCGGTGATTCATATGCCGCGGGAATGGCAACAAAACACGCCTTTGAAATGCTTACAAATATTCCGACAGAGGTTGTTACCGCTATAGAGCTTAGCCGGTTTTATCATAAAAAGCAGCTTGGTTTTGCGCCTAATAATCCTTTGGTTATAGCTGTCAGTAACTCCGGCGGTGTAGCAAGGGTAGGTGAGGCTATTGAAAAGGTTACTAAATCCGGCGCTTTCACCTTAGGCTTAACAGGTAATCCCGATTCCCTTTTAGCCAAAAAGGCATCAAGAATACTAAAGCTGGATATTCCTAAATTTCAAAGTGCGCCGGGGGTACGCTCTTATTTGGTCTCTGTCTTGACCTTATTACTTATGGCTATCCGTATCGGTGAGGTTCGTGGGGTAAACACTATGGATTGGTCCTCTGCACTTAGAAAGGATATTATTACTCAGGCGGACATGCTGGAGAAAATGCTGCCTGAAATGGATAAACAAGTGTTTGCAGTTGCCGAAAGCTGGAAGGCTTTTAATGCCTTTGATTTTGTAGGCGCCGGTTTTGATTACGCTTCGGCTTGGTATGGTCATGCTAAAATATTTGAAGCCGTCGGGAAATTTGCAATGCATGTTAATATGGAAGAATGGCTGCATTTGAATTTCTTTATAAGGGATGCGGATAATGTAGGAACGGTTATACTGGCGAACACAACAAACCCTGCCTTAAGCCGTATCAAAGAGGTTATATCCTATGCCTCAAAGCTAAAAAGACCTATGGCTGTCATAACCGACGGAAGCCGTGCCGATTTTGGCGTAGATGCTAATTATATAAACGTGCCAAAAACATACCATCCTCTGACAATGCCCCTTACTCATTTTGCTCCAATGGCTTTGCTTGCCGGATATTTATGCGAGCTTAACGGCGAAGAATACGGCAGAGGTGAAAAAGACAGGTGGGAGTTTTCTAAAGGCGCTAAATGTGTTACGGACAGCGAGATTATAATATAGCGGAGGTTATATCATGGACGCAAAGGCAGCCCGGATAATGATATGGGAAGAGCTTTTAAAGGTTGCAAGACCCGATTCACGGTTTAGCTTTAATTTCAGTGAGTTTATTACTGATTATGAGGGCAGTGAGCAAGGGGCTTTAAATATTGTAAACGCTGATTTTTATAAAAAAGCAGATGTTGTGTTTGTTACGCCGGATAATAATCTGGAAAAGCTAAGAGAGTATATTCTACTTGACAAGAAAACGTTAATCATGACAAACTACAGCATATCAAGAGGTTTTTTTATACTGGAGGCTGGGGCTGTTCCTCCCGGAAAAGAGGAGCTGGCCTCTACGCTTGACGGCGCCGGAAGATATTGGGTTCATTGCAGTCTTGAACAGCTAAAGGCAAAGATATCTCATATTGATTTGCTTGTTACGGGCGCAAGCGCAATTACTCCAAGCGGCATAAGATTTGGAAAGGGTCACGGTTATTTCGACCTGGAATGGGCAATGCTCCATACAATAGGGGTTGTTAGCGACAGCTCTGTTATTGTCGCCGCTGGCCACGACTGTCAGGTTGTAGAAGCTGATGTAACTGTTCGTGAGTTTGATACTGCAATCGATTATATAGCAACGCCAACAAGGCTAATGCCTACACGTAACGAGTTTCCAAGACCGAAAAGAGGAATCATCTGGAGCCTTTTGGAAGCGGATATGCTCGGCAGAATTCCGCCGCTTCAAGAGCTTTGGCATAGGGTTGCCTGCAAATAATTTAACTGATATAATAATAATTATAAAGTAAGTTTAAAAACAAGGCGTGGGTTTAATGGCAGTTAATAATAAAAATATTGATAAGGATTCCCCTGTTCCGGCTTATTATCAAATAGAGCTTCATCTAAGAAACAGGATTTCCCAAAATGAATGGGGAGTAGACAAGCAAATTCCCTCAGAAGCGGAATTATCCCGGCAATACGAGGTTAGCCGTGTAACAATAAGGCAGGCTTTAGCCGAGCTGGAAAAAAACGGGATTATTAAGCGAATAAGAGGGAAGGGAGCATTTATTAATTCCAACCCAACACCTTTTGTTCATGACTTAAGTTATTTTTTATTATCCAGCGAAAGGTTAAACCAAAAGGGGATTTTTATTTCCGCAAAGCTTTTGGAATTTGATTTATTAACTGATCCGTTTCCATATGTTTATGAAACGCTGCATATCCGACCGGATAGTCAGGTTATATTCGTTAAGCGGCTTTTTACCTTAGACGAAAAACCGATAGCCATAAGCCGTTCGTGGATTTCTCATTCGCTTGTGCCGGGGTTTCATAAGATGGGGCTTAAGAATAATAAGTTATCGGCTACGCTGGCCGAAAAATACGGCTTAGTGCCTGTAAGAGTAGAGGATTATATAGAGCTGGTTCGTTCTACTCCGGCCGAAAGCAAGCTGCTTAAAACAAACTACGATACGCCTTTATTACTGCTTAAAGGCGTATCGTATCTAGAAGATGGGAAACCCCTTGAATATTCTAATACGTTATGGCTTGGTGACTGCGTGCGCTTTCATCTAACGCTGAATAATTCGCCTAACGGGTTTGTCCTTGCGCCGTAAGAGCTACTTTCGGTTATAATATCTTTTAGCTGCTTCGGCTGCAACCGCTTCAAAGTTGTTTTCAAAAATAGGCATTGAGGAAGCAAACATTAAGTTAATTGGATAGTTAAAGTTCTCCACGTCATAGTCACACATATCCTTAAACCTTGCGGTTTCACCATAATGAGGCACTTTATCCCGCATAATACGTGTATCATCCATATAACCTAAACATATTTTGCCAAGCTGATACCCCATTCCGCATTCAAAAGCAGTGTCGCTGTTTGGCTCTAAACCATGAAAATCACTTAGATTAGCAATTAATATATCACAATCCAATACGTGTCTTACATTAGTTAAAAACTTGCTGTAAGCAACGGAAAGGGCATCGTCACCGCCGGTTTTTATATCAGCATAACAGTCCATTGGTGTCACGGCTTCCAGCTTGTATGCCTTACAGATTTTTTTCATACTAACGTATTTGGCGGCTGCATCTTCGTCATAACGCTCGGGCCCGGCTAAATAAACTAATGGGTCGGTTTGTGTTTTTGTGGAATTATTAAGCCTGTATTCGTTAGATAATGGTTTGCCGTATACCTTACGCTCCTCGTCAATATCCAGCATTAAAAGCTTAAGACACGTATCAAAGCTGCCTTCTATAATTTTACAGGAGCCTATGAGATTGGGGGCAAAGGGTAAGTCGTTATAAGCAAGCACACGCCCTTCAAAATCATAAATAAGACCGTCCTTTAGTTTGGCGCCTTGGTGTTTAAAAACCATATCCCGCTTGTCCCTTGTGAAGCCATAACAGCGCATACCTCTAGCATAAGCCATGCCGATTTCAAAAACAGTTCCGCCGTCTGGCTCTGAGCCCCTGAAAAGCTCTAAATCAGCGATTATTGTAGTAGCAGAATTCATGCTAACCGCACAGTTTTTAAAGATTGTGTCAGCGTTTTTTCTTAAATCTTCGTTTTCCAAAAACAGCGGATTATCGTTTGGCATAGTAACGCCGAAGCCATAATATTCTGCTTTTTTCCGCATAGACCACCATAAGTCGTACCCATTAGTACAGAAGCACATGGGCCCCGCTATATAAATACTTTCTCCGTTATATTTATACATTCTAAAGCACCTTCCTTTAAGACAAAACAGCGTCTGAAATCATCTCTAAAAAACGCACATAATCAACGCTTTCGCCAATTTTTATCAGCGGCAAGTGAGTCCAGCTATGATGATGGCGCCTGTCCATTATTGTCATACCTAACGTAAGGCCGTCCTTTGTTTCTATGCCAACATTTGCTTCAATTGTTTTAACCAGTGTATTATCTATAGCGTAGGCAACCGCCAAGCAGTCGATAACGGTACAATACGCCGAATGGCCCATTGAATTAACAAAGGAAATAGCGTTATATAAAAACCACGCTTCTCGTTTGTCGCTAGTCTTAAAACGGTTAATATCCTCTTCGGTAAAATTAACATCAAAATGGGTGGCAACATCTAACCCTAAAGCAACTAGGTTAACACCTGATTTATAAACAATATCCGCCGCTTCCGGGTCTACGTATACGTTCCATTCGCTTTGGGGCGTATCACCCGTTGCGTTTATATAGGCATATTGATTAAGCCCAAAAGCGCCGGATATAGCATAAATACCCGCAATCATTCCGGTTATTTCAGGCGCTAAAAGCATTGCCATTGCAATGTTTGTAAGAGGGGCTGTGGCAATAATATAAACCTCGCCGGGGTTTTCTTTTATTATGTTAATGATTAAATCAACGGCATTTATTGGTTTTAACGGATGTTTTGGGGACGGAAGGTTGGCGTTAGCCTGGCCGTCTTTGCCGTGGGTAAACGGGTCTTTAGGAAGGGGTCGTACTAATGGCTTAGCCATACCCTTACCTACTGGAATATCTTCACGGCCTAAAAGCTCCAGCGTTTTAATTGCATTTTCGTACGTAACGTCTACTGGATAATTTCCGCTTACAGTGGTAACTGCCAGCAAGTCAAGCCTGCTTGACTTTGCGGCTAAAATTATAGCCATTGAGTCGTCCATTCCGGGGTCGCAATCCAATATAATTTTTTTAACCATAAAAACCTTCCTTTCCAAAAGCAGATGTATATTATAGCTGCATTATAGCTGTATTATAGTTGTATACATATTATATCATATATATGTCTATGTCAACAGGTTAAACTATTAATCTGTTGACAGTTATATAGTTGTTATATACAATATGTTTACATAATAACTATATAATAACTAAATATTAGGTGATTATAATGAATGAAGGTTTGGGTTTTTTGCGGATAGACAAAAGCTCTCCTGTCCCTATGTACCATCAGATTTCAGCAAGCATTAGGCAGAGAATATTAAATAACGAGTGGAAGCCGGGGGATAAAATTCCGTCGGAGGAGGCCCTTTCGTTTGAATACGGAGTTAGTAAAATAACGCTTAGACAGGCGCTTTCAAACCTAGAGCAGGAGGAGCTTATTCGCAAGGAGCGCGGAAAGGGTGTATTTGTTAATAAAAACCCAAAGGGCATTGTTCACGACCTTAGCTTACCAATTATGATTGGCTGGCGTTTGAAAAATGAGGGGACTCCTCTTGATGCTAAGGTTTTATCATGTTATGAATGCAGCGCCATACCTTATATTAACGAGGCGTTAGGGGCTGAGCCTGAGGAGAGTCTTATTTATGTAAAGCGTACTTTTTTATTGGACAACAGAGCTATTGCGTTAAACCGCTCATGGCTAAGAAGTAAGGTTGTGCCGGGGCTTGCAGAAAACGGGCTTATAGACAGCCATTTAAGCACAACGCTGTCGACGGTTTATCAGCTTGTGCCTGAAAGACTCGAAAACACCATAGAATGTACAAAGATTTATGCCAACGATATAAACATATTAAATGTCCAATACGACACGCCTGTTATTATAGTTACCAGTGTTTCATATTTAGAATGTAATGTACCATTAGAATATTCTAAAACAATATGGCTAGGTGATAAGGTAAAGTTTACTTTTAATATGCCAAAGTAGATTATAATAGATCTTATTACGGCGGCAATAACTTTGTTTAATGCCCCGTAATGGTTTTAGATGTGTTTTAAATAAGAATTGTATTAATTCACCGGGTATTTTGTGATTTGCCGCATAAATTGCCTTTTTTGATCCATGTATAACTTAGGAGGCGTTTTAATTTTCTCCAACTGATAAGTAATCCCCAGTGTTTTATATGTGGTAACGCCTAACCTATGGTATGCCAGCAGCTATGCCTTTTCAAGCCTTGGCAGCCCGTTAATAAATTCAGCAGCAGCTTTAAGGTTTTCTTCTTCGTCGTTTACTCCGGGCATAAGGGGAAGCCGGGCAACAAGCTTTAAGCTTCGATTGTCTGCCGATAAACGTTTAAAATTATCTAAAATCAACTCGTTCCCATATCCGCAATATTCTGTGTGTTTACTGCTGTCCATGTGTTTAATATCTGCCATAACGGTATTAAGGTAGGGCAAAACCTGCTTAATATTTTCATAGGGCGCATAAACGTGCCAGTCTGCCGTTAAACACCCCGCCGCCTCCTTATAAAGCCTAGTATTACTTTATTTTACCGATTTCTCCAAAACGCTTATAACTTGTAACAACAGCGTTTATTACGCTGCTTCTAAAACCTGTGTCCTCAAGCGCCTTAACACCCATAATAGCAGGCCCAGCCGGCGAACACACATCATCCTTTAGCGCTTCCAAATGTTTTTCACTTTCCAGCAGAAGCTGAACGGTTCCTAATATACCCTCTAATGCGTAACGTCTTGCCTGGGCACGTAAAAGCCCGTTAACAACGCCTGCATCCGCCAGCGAGTTGGCAAACATTGCGATAAACGCTGGGGAGGTAGATGTAAGTACTGTTCCGGCAACAAATTGTGACGGGGGAAGTGTATCAAAGCCGCCGGACTCACGCAACATGTGCTTTAGCTCGTTTAACTGCTCTGGCGTATAACTTTCGTCTTCCATTATAAGCGTATAACCTTTGCCTATAAGGCAAGCAGTATTTGGCAGCATACGAATTACAGGCACTTTTTCAAGCCCTAACAGGGAGCGGTAGGTATCGGCTTCTACCCCTGCAACTATTGATACGATAACCTTATTTTGCCCCAGCTTAACGCAACTGTTAAACACTTCGGCAAGCTCGTTAAGCACAGGCGCCAAAAACTGAGGCTTAACACAAAACACAATATATTCGGCGTCGCTAACGGCCTCGGAGTTTGAGCTAACATAACTGCAGCCTAGGTTGTCTGCCAGCGCCTTTGCTTTATCCGCAACAATGTCTGTTACTACTACCTGTTGGGGGTTAATACATTTTACGGCCGCTGCTGCCAAGACCGTTCCCATAGTACCGCTTCCAATAAAAGCAATTTTTTTCATCTGTTAGCCACACTTTCGTTTATGGTACAACCTATTTATTATAAGCCTCGGCGTATTGTTTTGCGTTTATTGAGGTGGTTTCTGTGTACTTTTCTCCATGCCATATACGGGTAACTGCATCTGCAATCATAAGGGGGTTGTCATTGCTGTACATGACATTTCGTCCTAGTAATATGCCCTTTACGTTGTCGCTTATACCGACTTCCCTAGTGTATTCGGAAATAGGCCTTGTATTCCGTCAATCGGGGAAGCTCAAGCCATTTGCCGGCGCTTGTTGTACCGCAAGCGGATGTTACGCCAATAACCCGGCACTGGCTAAACAAATCGGTTTTAAGGGTAACGCCGCTTTCGCCTTTTTCAACATACAGCGCCTCAATAAACACAGGCAACCCAAAATCCGACGCCATATCAAATGTTCTATAAGTTATATAAGCAACATAATTATATCATTTAGGCTAATAAATTGTAAAGCGCAACGGACAGCTTATTTAGCAGAAAATTTATGAAAGTAAAAACGATGTTTTGTTGTCCGGGTAATGATTGCTATAAGTCCAAACTTATTGTATAATCAAGTATAATAACTATAACATCAAGAAGGTAATATTACGGGGGTGAAGGTATGTCAGTTTCAGCCTTTAATCAAACAGTAAGAATAGATTATCTTTTTGCAGACAGGTACGACTTTACCTTAAATTGGGTTTTTCCCCGCAACAAGGTGCCCTATTCAATGTTTCGATACATCGAATCCGGAAGCGCCAATTTTTTAATAGAAGACCAAACCTTTGTTGTCAGCAAAGGACAAATCGTATACATCCCAGAGGGAAGTATGTTGTTTTGTAAGGCGCTTGAAAAAGAGTTTTCTTTTATAAGCGTAAGGTTTGCTTCTCCCATCTCCCTTACTAGGTTTGATATTTACAACGGGTTGTATACTATTCCAAGCGTAGTTGAATGTGACGATGATACTATAAAAGACTATTTTTATAAATTTAGCTACGAAAAAAACTGCGACGGAGTAGTGCGCGGA
>CAZEYG010000014.1:0-14469 GCA_964516575.1 uncultured Defluviitaleaceae bacterium | reverse complement strand
GTTATTAGATGTATAGTCAGAAGGTTAGATTTATGAATCTAAAACAACGTGCCAAACAGCTTAAAACGGATATTCCGGCTGTATTTATCGCCTTAAAACGCAAAGACACACCGTTACTTGCTAAAATCCTTGCAGGCATAACAATAACATACGCATTATCACCCGTTGACTTAATCCCCGACTTTATACCGGTATTAGGTTACCTTGACGATGTGATTTTGCTGCCGATGTTTGTAGCTTTAACAGTTAAGCTCATACCCAAAGAGGTGTTTGCCGAGTGCCGCCATGAAGCCGAAAACCTATGGAAAAATGGCAAGCCGAAGAAATGGTATTACGCTCTGCCCATTATATTGATTTGGCTACTGCTTGTTTTTGTGATTGTGAAGGTTATTTGGTTATAATAAGGAAAAACTTTTAACATGGAAGATAAATAAAGGAGGACGATTTATGCTTGGCGTAGAAATTAATCTTGTTGTAAAGGACAGTCTTGAGGCACTCACGGTTTATGAGGGTGTGTTTGATGTGGAGCGTGTCGAAGTCGGTGATTTTGTCCTTGGGACAAACGAGGTTGTGCTTACTATCAACGGCACGAGGTTTCATTTACTTGACGCAAACGACCAGTGCGGACTTACCGCTCCTAAGGCAGACGATAGGTTTCCGTTTTGGTTAAATGTTTATGTAGCGGATATTAAATCTGTGTATGAAAAAGCTGTGACACAAGGCTTTAATGAGCTGTACCCTATCAACGAACTTCCTGAAATGGGTATGCGTAACGCTATGTTAAAAGATCCGTTCGGTTATGCCTGGATGTTTCATCAGATTGACAAAGAGGTCAGCTACGAGGAACGCTGCAAGGTGTTTGAAGCACAGGGATTTGAGCGCAGGAAATGAGACTATGGCCTTTGTAAAGAATATCTCTCCGTGCTGAGTGTACTGTATTGTCCCTTGTACTAAACGTGGAGATTAAAAAATTTTGTATGGTTTGCATACGTCAAATTTCAACCAAAGGATTGCAAAGCTAATTGAATCCTTAACATAACTGTGATATACTTTTAGTATTACTATATACTTGCCAAACAAATAACAAACATTTGAATTAGGAGGTATATCATGTTTTGTCAAAATTGTAACTTGGAAAATCAAGACGAAGTTAAGTTTTGCACAAACTGCCGTACACGTTTGGGTATAACTGTCCTATCCGCCGAGGCTCAATCTAGAAACCAGCAAGATTTTTATGATAATATGCTGGCTGAACAAGTTTTAGATGGCCCTGCTGAAATTGGCTTATGGGTTGGCGAAAAGATTTTAGGCGGTACGTTAACAAAGGCCACAGGTTCATTGGTTGATCTTTGTATTAGTGAAATTGCGCCATTGGTGGGGTACACACCTGACTTTGAGAAGTTTAAGTCAGAGCTGATGGGTAAACTCGACCAGATGGCCGGGCAACTATCAGTAATAAATGACAAGTTAGATTATCTAACAAAAGCAGTATTTGCTGTTCAGCGGCAGATTGAAACAGTGATGACCGAACTAAAGAATATCGAAGCAAATATTGTCTATCAAACTGTGCAGTCGGAGCTTGCAGTTAGAATGACCATTGTCAACACCTACATATCTAAGATTGAGCATACTTATAGCTTATCCGGTAAGCTAAACAAAGTTTTGGGAGAAAATAAGCTGCTACTGGACAAAAAAAAATCCGGATGCAAAACGCCTGTATGACGCTATTAACCGAATCGCTGTCTATAGCAAGGAGATGGACATAGCGCTGGAACGGGAAAACATTCCGGAGATGCTGCATTTTATTAATGCAGAGCTTATGAAGGATTCCGGCGGCTCAAAGCAACCTATCTTGCCCTTAATGAAAGAACATTTCATTTCACGCTACCCGTTTGTCCATGAATATGGAGAGGTAATCTACCGCTTTGCTAATTACATGGCTGTGATACAGGCACAGGCACTACAGCTTTTTAAAGAAAGCTGCAACCGAATGTTTGTGGATCCTGCCCAGCGGCAAATCGCATACGAAGACGAATATAATAAACTCGTAGAGAATTTAAAGCTGCAGCATGAAGTTCTTCCTAAAGAAGAAGATGTGTTTTTGATTACTAAGTATGATGATGAAAAACGGCCTTTGCACGGCAGGCTTGTTTCTAATTTAAATGGTTTGGCGCTGAATTTTAGTCTAGAAAGGCAATACTGGAAATACCTTAGTTATTACAAAGTAATAAATGGAGAATACAAGGAGTATCTTAATGACCCAAGTGTAGAATATTATCAGAAATTTATGCTTGTAAGAGATAAATACGGCAAAGGTCAACCATACCCAGATTTTCTTAGCGCCCACACAGGAGGTATTTTTCCTAATACAAATTGGCTTTCCTCTCCGTCCGGGAAGGGATGCAGTTTTGTCTTTGATCCTGAATATCCGGAATATGGCAGAGCATTACCTGCCGTTGATTTATGTGCTTGGCCAAACTTGCAGTCTGTAACTTTTCTGCCTTATGATATTGATCACAGCATTAATGGAAATAGTTTCTTCTTGCGTACATGGACAACACCCGAACCGCCTAAACCATATCAGATTTTGCTGGAGTATAAAACCATGAAGGGTGAGGCGATTTATTTATCTGGTTATGGTACTAATTCAGGTAATCCTTTAGAAGTCGAGTTGATTACAGGCATTCAAATTAAACTCATAAGCAATCCTAAAAACACCCATGTGGAGTATAGTGTTTATGTTACCGGCAGCGGCTGGACGCCATATGTGCGAGACTATGCCTTAGCCGGCTCAACAGACATAACTAAACCAATAGAGGCTGTACGAATCCGCTTAGTAAATTTGCCCGAATTTAGTGTGATTTATGAGACTTTTCAGAGGCCAACCGGATACTATACAGCATCTGATGACCAGATTGGCGGAGAAATAGGCAAGGGCAAGGGCTTATATATGTATCGTATTCGTGCTTTTAAAAAAGACCGGCTGGAGTCGCTTTTATCAGAATAAGAGCATGTTACTGCTTGGCTTTAGTTAGGTTTCCGTGAGGGTTTTGTGGAATTAATTGCAAAGGTATAAAATAAAGCGGCGGGAGATATATTCTACGAATATGAACCCCGCCGCTTCATTTTAATTAGTACCCCGACAGCTAAGCAGCAATGTAACTTTTAGTTGCCAACCCTTGCCGCCATAATATTAACGAGCCCCATCAATACTTGCATCAACCGTAGCTTTAACTAGGCTTGTAAATATGGAAGCCATACTTGCCCTGTTAACTGTTTCCTTAGGCATATAACTGTTGTTACCCATGCCGTTAACTATTCCGTAACTCTTCATGGTATCAACAGCTTTTTTTGCCCAGGGGCTAATGCTTTCGCTGTCTATAAAGCTTGTGTCTTTTCCTGATTCCGGCAGAGAAATACCTTTGTAAAGCAAGTAGTTATAAAGCATAGCGGCCATTTGTTCACGTGAGATTTCGTTGTTTGGCGCAAACTTGTTTTGGTCTATGCCTGTTGCAATTCCATTTTTTACAGCCCATGATATAGGTGCGCCGTACCAGATGTTTTCGCCAACGTCATCAAACTGGGGCTTGCCAAACATGCTTAAATCAGCGTTATCAAACTTTGCAATTGCAGTTATGAACATTGCTCTTGTTACGGCAGCTTCAGGCTTAAACATGCCGTTGTCAAAGCCGCTTAAAATCTCTCTTGAAGCCGCAAAGTCAACAACTCCCGAATACCATTCTTTTCCCGTTATATCTTTAAAGTTTACCTTATTATAACCAACGGCATACTTTGAAAAATGGTTAGTTATGAAGTATACCCTTTGAGCATCTATAGAGTACTTACAGTTACGAACAATCTCAAGCTCTCCGTTGCTGTTTATATAATATATAATTATAGCATTGACATTTTCACCAGGTTGAGCCTTATAAGGTATAGAAACTGTAACATTACCGCCGCCAAAGTCTGATATTAAAACATTGCCGCTTCTCACCTCAAAGTTATAACCAGGCCTGTCACCCAGTGCTTCTTGTATACCTTGCGGAAGTTGTTTGTTGTTTAACAAACCGGCTGAAATACTAACATTAGCTTCGGAGCTTCCGCTAATCTGTTTAAGCGTTTTGCTGTCAAAGGTAATTGTTCCAATAGGTGTTACAACCGAAACGTTAACTCCAACACCGGCAAGTTTGTTTATAACCTCCTTTGAGAATACAGCTTCAACATTAGTTGAATCACTTGGGGTTTTTAATATAAATTCAATCTTAAGCATCGTACTGCCATTGTTTTTGGCTTTTTCTTCCTCAGCAGCCTTAATGATTTCATTAACAAGCACATCATTAACATTTGCTGTTGCAAAACCATTTGCTGCAGGAGCATTAATGTTTGTGCTTAGAACTACTGTGTTTAGTGCGGTTATTGTTTTAGAAATATCAAATTCTGCTTGTGTTGGCGGTTTAATTACTGGCCTATTATCTCTTCCGCTGTTTTGTGTACCGCCTGAATTATTGTCACTTGTGTTGTTACTTGTGTTATTACTTGTGCTGTTGTTGTTGTTGCCGCTACCATCGTCATTATTTCCAGCGGAAGCAAAACTTGCAGAAATTGTGCGGTTGCTAGTCACATTACTAAATGTATAGCTAGTAACCTTACCTACGCTGACATTATCCACCAAAACACTTTCAACTTCATAACCTGTGTTGGGGTTAATACTAAATGTCTTGCTGCCATATTGTTCAACACTTACGCTTCCGTTTGGCGTAATTGTTCCTCCTGACCCAGCGCTTGCATTTATTACATAATAAACAGGGTCTACCGGGACGTCTGCCATAAAGCTGGCAGAAATCGTATGGTTTTCTGTTACGTTGTGAAACGTATAATCAGCAACAGGACCAACACTTATGTTATCGATTAAAACATTCTCAATACTATAACCTGAGTTAGCGATAATCGTAAATGTTTTATTAGTATTATCTTCAACACTTACGCTGCCGCTAGGCGTAATTGTTCCGCCGGCTCCTGCGCTTGCAGTTATCGTATGATAAACAATAGCTGGGGTATTGCCTATAGCTACCTGGGCATTTAAAGCACGTAACTCTGATGCGGCTAAGGCAAAAAAGCCAGGGCGATATAACCTTACAAACTTTGCCGGTACAGGCTCATTAAAATAGGCATATTTCCATTCCGGTTGTGACGAAGCTGTCCAATCGCCTTCTGTAACCTTTGAATAGTTTGTTCCGTCCGTACTGATATGAATTTCATATTTAGTGCAAGGTGTGCCCATTGAGTCAAAGCCGTTTGTTCCGTTGTTGGCAGTACTACCCTGCAAGCCTATAGTACCGTTGCCGTTATTAGGCCTTGGCAAGTACGCAAAACCCGAAACAAGCTCTACTTTGCTTAGAACAATGTCCATCCACTCACCGGCGGCCCGGTTGCCTACTGTGCCTGCAAATGTAGCAGTATCTCCGTCACCCATGTTTGACAATGGTCCGTCGCCTGAATAATGTGTTGAAGATCTAAACTCATTTGCAGTATAGGATTGATCCCACGTTGTTCCTGGGTTTGAGTAAGATGAAGCAAATGCAATATGTTCTTCGGTAGAATCTACAGTGAGCTTTAAAAGCATTCCGTCGGTTAATAAATCTGTTCCGATTGTTGGCGTGCCGTTAGAATTAACTATTAAGCACTGAGCGCTGGCAGGAAGCACGAAAAGCGAAGATAACATACTGTCGACTGTTAAACCGGCGCTCTTGTCGTAGTATATCATGCCTTGGATAAGGTAGGCGTATGGAGTATAAATCTCAAAAGAGAAGTTACCCGACCTAACCCACTTAGCGATTAAGTTTAAGGCTGTTGTAACAGGTTTTGTGGTGTCATATGGTGTCCCGAAGATACTGTTTACAAACCAACCTACAAAAACATAACCCACTTTCGTAACACTAGGTATTGTAAGCCGATTACCTTTGTTAACAACTATGTTCCTCTGTTCAGCAGTAAGACCAACCCCACCGTTGGGGTCAAGTGAAACTCTAAACTTTTCGCCCAAAACTAAATCGGGGCTAAACTCATCATATGCCAACCTTGTGTCACCTGATGTTTCGCGCAAAACGCCGATTTTTCCGTCAGGTAGCTCGGTTATACATGAATAAGCATATGTGCCGTAATTAATATCAAAGTTGTATTCAAAATCTACAAGATATTTGTTTGTGCCGTTCGGATAAGTTCCGTTGGGTTTTATTAAGCCCGTACGAATTATACCGTCGGCACGGCTGGCTAAACGAGGAAGCCCCAGCATAATCGCAGGATAACTATTGCCGTCTTTAGCAGAAACAACAGGCCGGCTATAAGTGATAGCCGAAAACTGTGAGCGGTTTGTTACGCCGTCCAGCGTTGCTACGCTTTCTTCAAACTCAATCCATGTTTCGCCGCCGTCAATACTTGTTGCAACAGCTACAGGTCTTGATTGAGTACGCATATACATTTTTATTGAGCCATCCGGCATTTCAACAGGTACAGGCTCGCTAAGGTCTTGTATACCGGTTGTATAAACACCCGGTGAGGATGTTTTTCTTACAGATTCGCCGTTTTGCCATGTTTCGCCGCCGTCGTCGCTGTATATAACTTCGGCGTATTGTTGAGTAACGTTGTTGTTATAAGGGTTCCTGCCAATGTAGTAAACAGGGAAAACAAGTCTGCCCTTGTAAGGACCGTTTTGAATTTGAATACCCCGTCCAGGCCCTACGATATAAGCTGTTGCGTTTTCACGAGTTACCATTCCGTTTATATTTTTAGGGTTAGACCATGTTAAACCATTGTCGTCGCTGTAGAACAAGTATAAGTACGACATGTTCATAACTTGAAGATCCGAATCCTCATATAAAATGTTCATCGGGACTTGCGTGCTTGTAACACCATTGTTACTCTTTGTATAAACTGTCTGCAGCGTACCGTTCTTAACAACTTCGTAATTAGAATTCAGCTCGTAAACAGTTGATTTTGCGCCTAGAGAAAGATTGCTGTCGTCAACGAGTGTCGCGCCTGTGGCATCATATGCTCTTGGTGTGCCGTTTAAGGCATATACATCATAGTTGCCGTTTGAATTTTTTGGCCCGTATATATCGGCTACCATGTTGAAAGCGCCACGTCCGCCGTAGTCTTCGTGGCCGTTACCGTTTCTGATATTGCCTCCTTCAATGGGGAACTTGCTGTTGGTTGCTTTCACAAGCAGCATTTTTCTGCCGTTAAGTGTTGCAAAACCATCACCAAGGTAAGAGCCTTTTGTATTCCAAAGCCCGCCGAACCATGGGAAAGCATCGGCTATAAGAAAGATTCTTCCGTCCCGGCCTTTATACGTTGTTCCTGATTTGCCGACTCCTAAAGTGTCCTGAACGATTACAGGGTCAATAAACGAAGAAGTAGACGAAGTAAATTGGCCGTCGACCCAATCTCTAAGATGCATTGTTTCGGGGACAAATATGTTACCCCAGCCTGTTGCAGGGCTGCTGTTGTCATATCCTGACGGACGGACTCTAAGGGATGTGTCGATATTAGAGGCCGAGTCAATTGCACTGCCCCAGCGAATATCCGCCCCGGCTACAACGCCGCCGTTTTTCAGCGTATAAATAAACGGTATTCTGAAGTTTTTGGAGCCCATGTTGGCGCCTAGAGCCGCTGTGCTTGTTGCATCAAAGAGATAGAACGTTTTGTCAACATAATCGTCAACCGGCATGTTAGTCAAGGTTATCAGCTCTTCGTCTTCTAAAGCTATATTATAAACCTGCAAAAGCTCAACGTCACCTATAAAAGGCCAGTCCGATCCGCTTCTTAACAAGCCGCCTATTTGTACATTATCACCGCTGACGTTTTTAAACGGAGCAAAAGTTGAGGATGTAGCTACCAACACCCCGTTTGCAAAAAGTTTAACCTGACCTGTGGTTTTGTCAAACTTAAGTGCAACAGCATTAAATGACGTTGGGTTTAAAACACTTGCTGTAAGGTTAAGCGTTGGGCTTGTTCCTGCTGATTCAAGCCCTAGAGTAGCGCCGTTTGTATATAATGCCGCATATTTATTTGCTGTGCTTAATCCGACGCTGAACAAAGCGCCGATTGAAGAGCTTGTTTTCTTAAACTTCATTAAAACCGTAGCATCTTCCAAAGCCAAAACGGCGGCTTTTTCTGTGTCTGTTAAAGGTATCTTGCCGGATACAGCTAAGTCAAACCTTTCGGCTACAATGTTACCAGAATAGTCAGGGGCAGCGCCTTCAGCAACCTGAGCTTCGCTGCTTGTAAATTCCCCGCTCCAGCTTCCTGTGCCTACAAGTTTTAGTTTTAAGGTTTTGTTTTTAGCCGATAAGGGAAGCGTATAACTTTGGCCGGTGCTTACGCGTATTCCGTCTAAATACCAATCCAGCCGATATTCAGCGTTGGATGGAGTAAGCGCCGTAATATTTGCAGTAACTGTCGCTCTTGATTCAATAGTGCCGCTTATGGAAACAGTTGCACTTGTTATTTGGTTGCTTTCCGTAGAAACCGTAAGCTCCTTAATGTCTCCGGCGCTATCTGTAATAATAACCTTTGGCGTATAGGTATCCTGCGGAATGTTATCAAGCCTTATAACCTCTTCTAAGGCACCCTTTTTTCTTATAGCTCTGTTATCGGCAAGGGTTAAGACAAATTCTATTGATATAACGGACTTTCCGGTGTTAGCAACGGCATAAGCATCCCGCAGCTTCTCTGCTTTAAGCTCATAAAAACCTTCTCCTTCAATAACTTGTGCTATTAAGGGGGATTGAGTTATTGGGTTACTAACTTGATACTCCAACGTTGCAATATCACTGCTTTCATCATATTGACCCATTGCTTTTAGCAGGGATCTAAACATAACAAGCTGCCCTTTAACATTAGGGTGCAGTTTTGTTCCGTCGGAGGCCTGAATCAATTGGTCTAAAAGCTTTGGATTTACGGCTCTTAATGCTTCCCATTCGGCAAAGTTATCTGACAAAATTACGCCCTGATCACTTGCTACCTCTCTTATCACACCTGCAATACCGCTAAGCCCACGAGGAACCGTGCTGTTTGGCGTACGTAGTACAGCTATTGCGCCTTTTGCTTTAACCTTATTAACTATCTCGTTAAGATTAGCTTTAAAGCTCGTTAGGTTATTGTCTACAAAATCGTTTGTTCCAAGCATTATGACAACAACGTCAGGATTATATTTATTAAGCCGTTCGTTAATATTAAGTAATGTGTCGCTGGTTTTTGCTCCTGAAACCGCTGTGTTTATAACAACATCTTTAGAGCGGCCTTTTTCACGCAAAAACTTCTCGAAAAGCTGAGGAACGCTATCGTAACCTTTTGTGTGGGCAGCGCCGTGGGTAATACTATCGCCCATGAAAAGCCAAGTTTTTTGATTAGCACTGTTCATTACGGTTGTTATGTTACTTTGCAAAGTTCCGCTTTGATTTTGGTTTTCATGTTCTCTAGAGCTTGTTGTCGACGAACCCATTGAGCCTGTAACCGGCTTAAACCTTACCAGCTTACCTGCATCTTCGCTGGAAACTATAAGCTCAAATGAGCCGGAGTTTGGAAGTTTGTCTATAATGAAGCTGTTTGATGAGGCCTTGCCTGAATATATTTGTGTACCAAAGGTTATCTCGTAACTATAAGATGTAGTCCCGTATGTTGACGGAACAGAAACAGAGATTGTTTTAGCAGTCGTATCAACAGTTGCTGTTATTTGAGTATTAACGTTTTTAACCGTATCTTTCACTGTTTCTTGGAGCCATGTTGTTGTGTTGCCGGGGGATTTTGCAAGTAATGTAAACAAAACCTTTGCAACCTCAAGCTGGCCGCCTACGGATAGGCTTGTAGCTGAAGAATTTGCATATAAACCTGAATTTGTTTTTAACGCCGTATATACGTCATAAACAAATAGATTTGAATTAGCAAGAGACTTAGCCTCGTTAACATATTTTTCTATATTTGCATTGTCTGCGGCGTTATTCGCCGGATATGGCGTCAAAATAACAGGAACAGCGCCAATAGCGTAAATTTTCCCAAGAAGCTCTGTTAAACTTGACTTAAATGATGAAAGCCCTGCATTGCCGTAATTATAGTCTTTCTTTGAAATCATTACGGCCACTGCTTTCGGACTAAAACTTGAAACCATTTCGGCAAAGTTTGTATTAATGTCGGAAACTCCAATATTATTCCTTGCTGTGTTTATAACGTAACGCTGGCGTGCTTCGGTTGTACTTGCCATTTCCCAGCGTATTTTCTCTTCAAAATGACCCACAAAGTTTCTTGCGCCATTTAAAGCGGCAGGGTTTGCAACCACTTCGTCGCCGCCTGTAAACACCCAGGTATTGTCTTGAGCGTTGGTAAACAGCTTATTTAAGTCATTCTTTGCTTCGTCTTCCGTTTGCACAGGCGCCGGAGATATGCTGGTTACTTCTTCCTGAGTAAGAACTCTATCCACGATTGTTACAAAACCCATTTCGCCGTTAAACTGGGCAGAAGTATCACCTACGGCCGCATTACCCGGTGAGCCTATGTAAATCTTGTCAAGGGTTCCAAGGTGGCTTACAAAAAACGGCAATGTTCCGTTAGACCAGTTAAGTATTAAATTACCGTCAAAATATGTTTTAACCGCTGAGTTATCGCCGGTTGTATTTTGAGCCGTATAAACGTATGTATGCCACTTGCCGTCGTTAAACGGCAGGCTTGTAGCGCCGCCAAGTTTCGAGCCGGTAACAGAGGTTGTAGAAAAGTCTATACGGAAGGATTTGTCGTTATAGCTGCCGGCGTTACTTAAAGCAACTACTTGCCCGGAGCCGTTTGCTCCTTTAAATGTAAACAGGGTTCCTTTACTTGTGGCAGACGTTTTAAACCGCACAATTACGCTGCCGCTTTTTTTGCCTGTTAGGCTGTTAATTGCTTTTCTGTCTTGATAAGTGCCTGTACCCGACATGTTTGAAACGTCTACCAGTGTGCTGGCAGTACCGTTAAATGTATGGTCTTTAAACCCTTCGTTTAAAATCGCATTAGACTGTATGGTTAAAAGAGCAGCTTTTGATGTTTCGTCATAACCGCTGTAATCTATTTGGTATAATGAAGGATCGGTTGTGTCCCCCGTTGGCGGCTCATTGTTTTGTGAAATTAAAGCCGCATCTGCTGCAGAAATCACCTCGTCTACAACCGTAACAAAAGCAATTTGACCGTTAAAGTTTGCCGTCTCGTTTGCAGTTTCAAGCGTAGGTAGACCTGTTGAGCTTCCTATGTAGAACTTGTTGATAGAGCTTAAGGTGCTAAAGAAAAACCTTGCAGAACCTGTATATGGGTTTCCAACCGCAACACCATCATAATAAGATATCAGCGAGTTAGTGGTTCCCAAATCTTTAACGGTATAAACAAGCGTATGCCACTGGCCGTCATTCATTGCGGTAGTGGGAAAGCTATATTTAGAGCCCCCGGTAAAAAAAGCTCTGATACTTGAGTTGGAAAACAATCCGTTAGAACCTTTCATTGCAACTATTTGGGATGTTTTTGTTAAATCGCTTGCCGCAAAAAGCGTACCCTTATCAGCAGCAGTAGTTTTAAATCTTACAATAACACTACCTTCTGTTTTAAGGGCTAATGCGCTTGTGGTTGTGTTTGCGTATGTACCCGTTCCAAAAGCTCCGGGAACATCTATGTAGGAGTTAGCAGTTCCGTCAAAGTTTCTATCAACAACAGGTATATCCACAATAGCGTTACTTCTTAATGCAGTAAGTTTAACATTACTTGCAGTTCCGTCTAAACTTCCGTCATATTCGGGGAAACGTGGTGCCGGTGAAATTGCTGAAATAGTATTTGCATCTAAAACAGAATCAACAATGGTTAAATATGAAATTTGCCCGTTAAAGTATGCGGCTGCGTTTTGCGTTTCAATGCCGGGTAGGGTTTGTGAGTTAGCGCTTGCTCCGCCAACAAGAACCTTATCAAGTGAGCCCAAATGGCCGAAGCTAAAGGGAAGTGTTGTGCTAGGCCAGTTTAAAACCCTAACCCCGTCTATGTATGCTGTGGCGTTGCTATTGTCACCCACAGTGTTTTCGGCTGTATAAACAAATGTATGCCAACGGCCGTCGTCCAGTTGGTTTGATGTAGGCGTAGATGTATTAAGCTTTGCGCCTATAGCATTGTCAAAATTAACACGTACGGAATATTTGTTATAACTCGTTGAATTGGCATTAGCGACTATTTGTGCGCTTTTTGAAGCTCCTCCTGCGGCAAACAAGGTGCCTTTGCTTTGAGCTGCTGTTCTAAAGCGTATTACAATACTTGCGTTTTTAAGACCTGTTAATGATTGGGCCACAGTTCGGGAAGCAAAGCTGCCTGTACCAAACCTACCTGAAATGTTTAAAACCTGGGCTTCCGTACCATTGAAATTGTGGTTTAGCAGGCTTTCACTATACAATGCGTTTGCCTGTAATGCAGTTAGTGCGCTTAACCCACTTATGCTGCTGTCGCCAAAAGGTGGTACATTTGAAATAGCCATCTCTTGGTTATATGATTGACTATATGACTGGCTATTTGGTTGACTCCACCAATCGTCGTAAGATTCTTCATAAAGAAACCCCGTATCTATATTCTCATAGCTATAATCAGTATAAGCAAATGCGCTTGACTGAGTAATAAGAACCAAAGATACAACGATTGATAGTATTGATTTTAACCTTTTAGACATTCTACCGCATCCCTTCATAAATTATAATTATTTATAGTTTGTGTGTAATTTGTATATAATTCTGTGTATGAATTGGTTTGGGTTTAAAAACATTTATACACTAGAGTGGTATTAAATAAGTAACACCGACATTAATAACAAATTAGAAATTTGCAAATAACTACTTATTATTAAAATATGACAAAGGGGTAATGGAATACAAGAGGGAAAACGATAATCTTTAGCACAATACGCTTTTTTTTATAATTAATTATAAACTGTTTAAGCTAACAGCGCAATAAAATTAATTTTCCGGCGGCAGAGATAACATTCTTCATTAAGTACTCGACAAAGTGGCGAAGCCACTTTGTCGACAGCCTTAAGCAGCTAGGAAATTTTCTATAGCTGCTTTTGTTTTGAAAAATGTCCTTTTCGGCGTCGAAAAATTGGAATATTACGGCAGCAGTGAAAAATGATATTTTTGAATGCCGAGATAATAGATTATTAGCGAAAACACCATTGTGCAACACGTAGTCCTTAAACCCTCTAAGCAGTTCGACTAAACCTTAACAAATATATTTACATGTTTTTGTGCTATATGTATATTGACAATTTTCTACAAGAAACATATAATCTAACCATTGGATTAATTGAAATAGTTTCCCTTTAGGTGTTGAAATTTTTAGAAAGTCGAGGATGCTTATGAGAAAAGCAAGAGCAATCCCAAAGAATCAGTATTTAGGATATTTACTTATTCTTCCCACGTATCTCTTGTTTATTACGTTTTTCTTTATTCCTTTGGTATATTCCTTTTTATTGACATTTGTAAAATGGAATGGGTTTTCTCCGAACCGGGAGTTTGTGGCCTTAAATAACTACATTAGGCTTTTTAGTGATACAGGTTTTTTAAATGCACTTACAAACTCTATGGTTTATTTGGTTGCTACAGTTATCCTTTCGATTTCCATTTCTCTTTTGTTAAGTGTGCTGATAAACGAAGGGATTAAGGGCAGTTCACTAATTAATGCTATTTATTTTTTGCCGCACATTGTTTCGCTTGTAGCCGTTAGCGTGGTGTGGAGCTGGGTTTATCTGCCAAGCGGAAGTGGGTTAATCAATTCGTTTTTAGGGGTTTTTGGCATAACACCAAAACTTTGGCTTAAAGATCCGAACCTCTCCATGCTCTCCATTATCATAATAGGGGTATGGAAAAGTTTAGGTTACAATATAGTGATTTTAACTGCCGGGCTTATGTCTATTTCCCCTTCTCTCTATGAAGCCGCAAATATTGACGGAGCAAATAAGGTTCAAACCTTTTTCAAGGTTACGCTGCCGCTGCTTAAACCAACTCTGTTTTTTGTGTCTGTTACCGGCACCACAGCCGGGTTAATTCAAGTGTTTGATGTAGTTAACGTCACGACAGGCGGAGGCCCCATAGGTTCTACCGAAATGCTTGTAACATATCTTTATAAGCTGGGTTTTAAGGAATATGAGATTGGTTATGCGTCCGCTGTTGCTTTTGCTCTGTTCTTTATCTCGCTTTTGATAACCAGTATTCAAAAGAAGTTTGCCGACGCCAAAGAAGATTAAGAAGATTGAAATTTAACCAACTGAAAGGAGGCATAAAAATGAAGAAAAGGTTATTTTCCATTGCCATACATATAATTATCTACATTGGCGCTGTTGCTATGATTCTGCCGTTTTTATGGATGCTTTCCACATCATTTAAAATGCCCAACGAAGTGTTTTCAATACCGATTCAATGGATT
>CAZEYG010000013.1:0-14564 GCA_964516575.1 uncultured Defluviitaleaceae bacterium | reverse complement strand
GTCATTATTGGAGGGATAGCGGTGAACATAGTTATATTAGACGGATATACTCTTAACCCGGGGGACTTAAGCTGGTTAGGTTTTGAAAAGCTAGGGTCGCTGACAGTTTACGACAGGACAGATAAGGACGAGGTTGCAAAAAGGATTGGGGACGCCGAGGTTGTTATAACTAACAAAACCCCTATAACAAAGGAAACTCTCGATAAATGCACAGGTATTAAATACATTGGAGTTTTAGCCACAGGTTACAACATAGTGGACATTAAAACCGCTAAGGAAAAAGGCATTCCTGTTTGTAACATTCCCACATACGGCACAACAGCCGTTGCACAATACGTATTTGCGCTGCTTTTAGAGCTTTGTCATCACGTATCAGAGCATTCGGCGGCTGTTAAGGACGGGGAATGGTCAAGAAACGCTGACTGGTGTTTTTGGAAGTATCCTCTTATTGAGCTGGCGGGGAAAACCCTTGGTATTATCGGTTTTGGGCGCATCGGCCAGCAAACAGCCGTTATTGCACAAGTTATGGGTATGAACGTTTTGGCTTATGACGACTATAAAAACCCGGCTCTTGAAACCGAAAGCTGTAGATATGTCGGCCTTGACGAGTTACTTGAAAAGTCCGATGTTATATCCTTACATTGCCCGCTGTTACCGTCTACGGAAGGTATAATTAATAAAACAGCAATCGAAAAAATGAAGGACGGGGTTATAATAATTAATACATCAAGAGGGCCGCTTGTTGATGAAAATGCGCTTTATGAAGGGTTAAAAAGCGGCAAGGTTTACGGCGCAGCGCTGGACGTTGTAGCTGTTGAGCCTATAAAGGAGGATAATCCCCTTTTGTCCGCCGAAAATTGTATTATAACGCCTCATATTGCATGGGCGCCAAAGGAATCCCGCTCAAGACTTATGGATATTGCCGTAAGTAACCTGGAATCGTTTATAAACGGTAACGCTGTTAATTTAGTTAATAAATAGGGGGGCTGAATTTGAAGCTTTTAACGGCTGAGGACAGGCAAGTTATCAACGAAATTATTCCAAGAATAGACTATACACCGGCCCTTTCGCCCTTTGAGGGAAAAGCGGCTGTTATAAAGGCTTGCGAAGAGACGCTGAAATACGGCTTTGCTACAGTTTGCGTATATCCTACATGGGTTTCCTTAGCGGCCGAAAAGATGAAGGGCTCAAAAAGCGGTGTCCTTACGGTTATAGGTTTTCCCCACGGCTCAACAACTATTGAAGCTAAGGTTGCGGAAACAGGTAAGGCACTTTTGGACGGCGCAACTGAAATAGATATGGTTATTAACATCGCCCGAATGCTTGACGGGGACTACGACTATGTAAAGTCGGAGATTGAAGCAGTGGTTAATAAATCAAAGCAGTATGACGCCGGGGTTAAGGTGATTATAGAAACAGGTTATCTTAACAACGAACAGATTAAAATTGCCGCTCGTTTATCCGCCGAGGCAGGCGCCGAATATGTTAAAACATGTACTGGTTTCGGCCCGGGTAAGGCTTGTATCCACGATATATTACTAATAAAATCCGTCGTAGGTGATAAATGCAAGGTAAAGGCAAGTGGAGGTCTTGCTAGCCTTGAAGACCAGCTGGCGCTTATAGAGTGCGGCGCCGACAGAGTGGCCGGGCGGGGTAATATTACGGCACAACTTAATGAGCTTGGTTTATAACTTTATATTGGTTTATAACTTTATAAGAAAGCCTTACCAAATTATCCGTTAAAATAAATTGTTACAATTACCTGCCCTGTTGTGTTATACTATTATGGTGGTAATTAAATATGTTATTTTTCTTGCCCACCTAACCCCTTTTTTATTAAGGAGGAATAACCATGGAAGAATCTAGGCTCTTGAAGTTTAAGGATGACGAGATCATCTTATATCAAGGCCAAAAGACGCAGGAAATGTATAAAATTCTAATGGGTAAGGCAGCGCTTTATCTGAACTATGGCAAGGAGGACGAATACCTCATTGGCGTTTTATCCGAACAACGCTGCTTTGGTGAGGTATCCGTCTTATGCGACCAACCTAGCGTCTATACCGTAGTCTCAATCGGAGAGGTGTTGTTGCTTCGTATTACAGAGGACTATTTCGAGGAGTTTATTAAAAACAACCCAAACAATGTCGTTGGAATTATGAAAAACCTTGCTAATACACTAGTTACGCTAAGCTTTAATCTTAACATGCTGGCGAAAGAAATGAGCACGCAAGAAAAAAGCGGCTCAAATACAACTAGGGAAATCCTAGATAAAATCAGACACTTTGCCTACATAATCCCTGATCATTTTCCTTGGGAAATTGGTTTTGACAGAAAGGTTTGACTTTAATCATCTATGTAAATAAACCCTCTCTTACTTCAGCCGCTGTTACGCAAATATTCTATTGAATATGCGTCGTAGCGGCTGGATTTTTTATATAAATTATTGTTGATTAAAAATAACTTTGTTTGTAAAATAGTAATGCTTGACTTGAAAGCTGCTGTTTTAAGGAGTTAATATGGTTATTATAAATATTGCAATTGAGATTTTTTGCAGCGTAATGTGTTTAGTGTTTATTATCTGTACTTTAATGGGAGACAACCTAAAAATCCGCTTAAACCGGGTTTTTATTTGGGTTTTGCTTTCCAATATCGCTGTTATGCTTAGTGATGCGCTGGCGTTTTATTCTATCGGCAAAAGAGAGCCGCCTTTTTTTGCTCTGAGCTTTATAGGTAATTTCTGTACATACATATTCAGTTATGTAATTATCATGTGTTTCTCAAATTACATAAGCACATACCTGACAACCAAAACCCAAATGAAGCGAGGGTGGGTTAAGCTTGTATATGGTATTTGCGCTTTAGCTATTGCCTTAACCTTTCTGTCGCTTATAAACAACATGTACTTCATAATAGACGAAAACAACATATATCATAGGCAAAACATGTATTGGTTATCCCAGATTCTTGGCATGATAGCTATGCTTATAAATGCGGTTATGATTATTACATACCGAAAGTTTTTAAACCGTATGGAGAAATTTGCCCTTTCGGCGTATATTATACTGCCTGTTATTGCGATTGTTATTCAAATGCTTGTTTATGGCTTAGTATCGGTTTATATCGCCTCAACCATAACAATCACCATTATTTACGTCGGTATGCAGGCACAATATTCCAAAATGATAAAGGAAAAGGAGCTTCATCTGACCCAAAACCGAATCGCTATTATGCTTAGCCAGATACAGCCTCATTTTCTCTATAATGCCTTAAATACAATCCAGTATCTTTGCTTGACCCAGCCAACAAAAGCAAGCGAAATCGTTGAGGATTTTTCCGATTATCTGCGGGGCAACATGGACTCTCTAACTAACAAAAGCCCCATTCCTTTTATCCATGAGTTAGCGCATTTAAAGCATTATCTGGCTATTGAGCAACTTCGCTTTCCATACGTAAAAATCATCTATAATTTGCAGGTACAGGATTTTCATCTGCCGGCGCTTACGTTACAACCCATTGTAGAGAACGCTATACGCCATGGAGTAACAGAGGATGAAGCTAAATGTACGATAATCATATCCTCCTGGGAGGATACTTCGGCCTGGTGCCTTATGATAGAGGACAGCGGCGTAGGTTTTGACTCGGCGCAAGAGAAAGAAGACGGCCGCAGCCATATCGGTATAAGCAACACAAGTGCACGGCTTGAAGTAATGTGCGGCGGCCGCCTTAACTTAGAAAGCGTGTCGGGTAAGGGAACCCGTGTAACGATTACTATACCAAAGGGTGGTTTAAAATGATAGTAATTGCTGTTGATGATGAGCAAATTGCTTTGGATAATTTAAAGTTAAAGCTAAAGGATTTTTCGGTGATTAGACAAATAACCACATTTAATTCACCTAATAAGGCCTTGGATTGGCTTATGAAAAACAAAGCCGACATCGCCTTTCTCGACATTAACATGCAGCAGATGAACGGCTTAACACTGGCAAAAAACCTGAAAATAATCTGCCCGGGTTGCGCTGTTATCTTTGTAACAGGTTATTCGGATTATGCAGTAGAGGCGTTTCGCTTACATGCTTCCGGTTATTTGATGAAACCCATACGTAAGGAGGATATACAAGCGGAGCTGGATTTTATCTTAAACCCGCCGTCGGCCCCGGTACTTACGAGCAGGCTAATAAACGTCCGCTGTTTCGGAAGTTTTGAGGTGTTTGTAGGTGATGAACAACTTGAATTTAAGTATTCAAAAACAAAAGAGCTGCTTGCCTATCTTATCGACCGTAAGGGCGCATTCTGCTCAAACAGCGAGCTTATGACCATCCTATGGGGCGAGCATGGGGATACGGCAAAACGAAGCTCTTACCTTAGAGATTTAAAAGCCGATTTATTAAACACCTTCAAAGGGGCTTGCGGCGACGGCGCAATTAAAAAGCAACGTGGGATGATTGCTGTTATCCCCGACAGAGTAAAATGCGACTACTACGCCTGGTTAAAAGGGGAATTATGGGCTCTTAACGCATATAAGGGCGAATATATGACCCAATATAGCTGGGGTGAGTTTACGCTAGGTGGTTTAGAAATGCATACAAGAAAATAATTTTATTAAAAATATTTTTTATAAAATTATTTTAATAATTGAGTTGCTTTACCGACACTTTACCGACACTCTGTGTTGTACAATAAAACAATACGTTAGGTGATTTAACAGAATAAGTGCAAGGTAACTATTCCAGAAAAATTTGAATAATCTAACTTGCCCCCCAAGAAGAGTTAGAAATAAAAATCCCCGTTTAGCGGGGATTTTTATTTAGACTAGCGACAAAGGGCTTCGCCACTTTGCCGAGTACTTATCCGGCGTAATAAAGTAACATCCACGCCGTAGTATTGTTAATACGAACGTGACTTTTAGAATCTGTATTTAACAATGGTTTCCTAGGTTTGAGTATATTTAAAACTGCTCAAACTCTACATCAATAAGAGGGTATTCCCTCCAGTTTGGTAACTCAAAATGCCACCATTCAAACTCATCCCGGGCAAACCCCTGCATCGTAAAGGCTTTTGCCATCAACTCACGGTTCTTTCGTGAGGTTTCTGTTCCGCCCTCGTATGTTATGGCTGCTTTTTCTGAAAAGTCGTCAAATTCCGTTGGCATCTCCGCTTCAAGGCCGTCCTTGTCGACGATTGTTACGTCAACCGCAACCCCTCTGCTATGGATAGAACCGACGGCCGGGTTTGCTATAAACCTTTCGTCCGGGCATATATCCCACAAGGTATATTGAGCAGACATAGGTCGATAAGCGTCATAAAATTTGATTGTATAACCAAACTCCTTTAAAAAGTTGTTTGCGTTTAACAGCTTTTGCACAATATCCTTATGAACCAAACATTTATCACCCTTATATACGCGAACGCCGGTAAAGTTATTTTCCGTATTATATCTCATGTCGGCGCAAAAGCTATGGTCCAGCTTTAATATATCAACAAGAATATTATGGGCTTCTTTTATTATAACGTTAGTATTATGACTATTGTCCATATCTTACGTCCTCCTAAAGATTAACTGCTATGCCCATAAAAACAATTATGACAACAGAAAGTATAACAAGCAGCTTCCAAACATGTCTTATAAACCGGTCATAAGGTATTCTGCCTAGGGCAAGAGCGCCCATTATAACACCGCTTGTAGGTGTCGCTAGGTTTATAAGACCGCTGGCTGATTGAAAAGACGTAACAGCAATATCACGGCTTACACCAACAAAGTCGCAAAGAGGCGCAATAATCGGCATTGATAAGGTGGCAAGACCTGTTGTGGAAGGCAGTAATAACGCAAGCGGCAGATAAAAAATATAAGATAAAATGGCAAAAGCTGTTTTTCCAACACCACTTAAATATACCTCGCCAAGGTGAAGCACTGTAGCTGTCATGCCGCCGTCGTTCATTACAATTGTAAGCCCACGGGATATACCAATTATTATAGCAACCCCAAGAACATCCCTTGCGCCGCCTAAAAACGCATCAAAAAACTCATCCTCATCTTTACAGGCGATAAAGCCGGTAACGATAGCCGCCGTTAAAAACAAAAGCCCAAGCTCCCCGAACCACCAGTCTCCAAGGGGAACCATATGCCCTAAGAGAGGCCCGATAAAAGGTATGGCGGCTAAGGATACAACTAAATCCTCAAAAAATGTAATATCAAATTTACCGGCCCAAGGTATAACGCCTAATATCATTATAAAAAACGTTAAACCAAAAACCCATAAAATAACCTGTCTTTTCTTTGTAAGCTCTATAATTTCTTCTTTTCTGTCGCCTAAGAAATGAGCTTCGTTTTCTGTTTTTTTGTCGTATATAACAGAATTTTCAGGGTTTTCCTTAACAGCCTTTGCATACCGCATAACAAAAATAATACCAATTATAAGAGTTACGATTAAAATCAATACTCTAAGCAAAAGCCCGTCACCTACTGAAATCCCCGCAAAACCTGAAGCTATGCCGGTTGCAAAGGGGTTAACGGTTGAGCCAAGAGTACCTAACCCTGCTCCAAGAGCCACAACATAAACAGCCGTTAAGGAATCATAACCGGCCGCAACAAAAACAGGGATAAGAATAAGATAGAAGCCCATAGCCTCTTCACACATTCCGAAAGTTGTTCCGCCGATAGCAAACAATACCATCAGGATAGGGATAAGCAAATGCTCCCGCCCTTTAAGCCGCCTAATAACCTTACCTATTCCTGCGTCGATTGCGCCTGATTTCACAACTACGGCTAAGTAACCGCCTATTATAAGCAAATAAAAGGCAATATCAACTGCGTCCATAAACCCTGAAACAGGTGACAGCAAAACGTCCCAAATACCCTGAGGGTTTTGCTCTGCTAATGAAAAGGTGCCCGCTATGGGTTGCAGCTTTGAGGCTTCTGGGTCAACATATTCGTATTGCCCCGCTGGTACTATCCAAGTTAATATCGCTACTACAACAACAATTAAAAATAATAATGTGTACGTTGACGGCATTTTGAACTTCTTTGCTTTCATACATAATCCCCCTTATTTTTAGTTGTTTATACTAACCCTAGCTTACTGTTGGTATGAGTGAGTTTAAGCCAACTTAGTTGAAAAATCAAGTGCCGCAAAAAGTCTAAGGAGGTGGCCAGTTCTTGTACATTGTAGAAAGCTACAATACTACCCCGGCGAAACTAATGACATATTTAATTGCTACCGTTCTATTAAAATACATATTCAAAAATTCATTTGTAATTACTACAAAATAGATGTTAAATTATTGGATTTTCCACTATAAAAAACTTAGCGCTTTTTACTCCGTCAACAGCTTGATAATCTCTCCTCACTGGGAGTCGCCTGAATTTTGCAATTGGCAATATTATAAAATCTTATGGAAAAATATTGGGGATTTTGTTACAATGAAATAATAATTGTTAAGGAGGAGTAAATATGACGCCACATAATACTGCGGAAAAAGGGGCGATAGCTAAAACTGTGCTTATGCCCGGCGACCCGCTAAGAGCAAAGTTTATAGCAGAAAACTTTTTAGAAAATGCCGTTCAATATAATAACATCAGGGGAATGCTTGGTTTTACCGGCGAATACAAGGGCGTAAAGGTTTCCGTTCAAGGCTCTGGGATGGGTATGCCTTCTATGGGGATTTATTCTTACGAGCTGTTTAATTTTTATGATGTGGAAAACATTATTCGTATAGGTACTGCAGCGACTATGCACCCGGATTTGCATATAAAGGATTTAGCTCTTGCAATGGGCGCCTGCACAAATTCAGCCTATATCAATCAATTTAACTTAGCGGGGACATATGCGCCGATTGCCTCTTACGAGCTTTTAAGCAAGGCTGTGACCTTTGCCGATAAGTTAGGCGTGCGTTATAAGGTTGGTAACGTTTTTACAAGCGATGTTTTCTATGTAGATGACGTTAACAACACAAAATGCTGGCAAAAAATGGGCGTTTTATGCGTCGAAATGGAGACAGCCGCTCTTTATGCAAACGCTGCCAAAGCGGGTAAAAACGCTCTTTCTATTCTTACAATGTCCGATTCCTTAATAACGGGGGAGGAAACAACCCCTGAGGAAAGACAGAAAAGCTTTACGGATATGATGGAGGTAGCGCTTAATGTCGCTTCGGCTAAGTAGGCTTTTATTATTCTTTAATAACATAGAACCCCGGCGGACGGGGTTCTATGCTTAGAGCTTATTCCTGATTTAACACGAAGTTTTTTAATTTAGGGATAAGCTCTTAATACATAACCGTTATCTCATAATTTTTAAACAACTTCATAAAAAACTCGCTTGGCCGCTTGTTTGTTACAATTACTTTTATTTTGCTTAAATCGTCCGCTCTAAAAAACTTATTTATCCCGATTTTATCATCCTCCAAAAGAAGATATGTATTTTTAGCATGTTCCGTTATAACCCGCTTCATACCAACCTCACCTTCGGAATATTCACATAAATCCCCGTGAGTATTTAACCCGGCGCAGGTTATAAACGCCTTATCGGCATGGAAATTTCGCACAAACTGCTCTGCATATTCTCCATAAAGGCTTTTGCCGTTGTTTGATAAATGCCCTCCTGTTAAATACACCTTTGATTGTCCCTTTTCAAGTATCAACCCGGCGCGTAGTGAAGGAGTAAGGGCAATAAGTTTTTTGTTTTGTACCTCCTTCGCAAGATTAAATATTATGTTTCCATGCCCGAAAATAACAGTATCCCCATCGGCCACAAGATTTTTTGCTATTTGAACAATTTCATCCTGCTCCTTATAAGAATCTACGCCTTCAACCGCCATAAACCGCTCCAGATGAATGCCCTTTACCTTTGAAATCTCGCCAAAGCCTTTTACAATAAGGCCTTCCTGCTCCATTTTGGTCAAATCTCTAAGAATAGTCATTGCCGAAACTTCTATTTCGTCCTTTATTTCCTTAACGCTGAGATGTCCCTTTTCTTCAAGCATACTTAATATTTTTTCTTTGCGTTCCCTATACATAAAATCACTCCGGCAAACAGATTAACATTTTTTTGTCATAATATCAAGTTAATTGTTTAATAACAACAGCACAATGTTCATAACATAAGTTTGGTAAAATTTGTTTTAAAATGTTTGCTTGTACCAATTTTATCATATAATGGGGTAAAAATGCTTAATGATTTTAAAAATATTTTAATTTTTTTATAAAAATTGTTGCATATTGCGATATATTATGTTATTGTAACATTATTAAACCATTTTACTTCAAGGGGGAATAAATTTGGAGCATGTTATTAAAGCCGATATTCTGATTCTCGGCGGCGGAACAGCGGGTACTATGGCGGCAATTAGAGCCAAAGAATGCAATCCATCGGCAAAGGTTGTATTGTTTGATAAGTCTGACATTATGTACTCAGGCTCCATAGCCTCGGGTATGGACGCCTTTAACGTAACTGCCGTTCCCGGTTTTTCAACAGCCGAAGAGTTTTTAGAAACTGCCCACGGCGCCTACGAGGAAATAGTTGACGACCCTCAATGTTACGCTTGGGTTTCAAGAACGTGGGAAATGGTTCAAAAAATAGAAAGTTACGGCGTGATTTTCCCTAAAGACGAGAACGGAAAAAACATCGTTCTTGACGTAGCGCCAAAAGGGAAGTTTTGCCTTGCCATTTTAGAGCCTAGGCTGAAAAAGATTTTAGCCGAAAAGGTTTTTGAATCCGGAACAAAGGTTTATAACCGGACTATGGCTTTGGATTTAATTAAAAAGGACGGCCGTGTTGTTGGCGCCTTAGGGCTTAATGTACGCACAGGCGAGAAAATTGTATGCATGGCAAAGGCCGTTATACTTTGCGCCGGAGGTACGGCACGTTTCGGCGAAACAACTAACGGATACCCTTACGGCACCTTTGACTTCCCGGGTAACACCGGCGAGGCATACCGCATGGCATACAACGCCGGCGCTAAAATGACAGGTTTTGAATATACAATAGTTGACTACAGCGTTAAGGACGTTAACGCCGCCGGGTTGCATATTTCATGCACAAGAGGCGCTGTTGTTGTTGACGCCTTTGACAAACAGGTAGAGGAAAACGCTCTCTCCATATCGGATTTGCTTTCGGTTCATTGGGCCGGGCGTGGGCCTTTGCGTGTTAAAATGCAGCATTTAACCGACGAAAAAATCAAAGAAATCGAAGATATACTGTTTACAACAGAACGTCCTGTTCAGGACAGGTTTTTCAAAAACCGTAATATGGATTTTAGAACCCACGACATCGAGCAATGGCCCAGCGAATGTTTCCTTTGCGGCGGCCACGGCCTTACGGGAGTGTTAGTTAACGGAAGCGCCGAATCATCGGTTCCCGGGTTATACGCTGCCGGTGATGCGGCTAATGTCAGAGGTTTTTTACCCGGCGCATTAGTTATGGGCGGCATAGCGGCAGAAAATGCTACCGAATACATAAAAGAACAACCGGAGGTTGAATTCGACGAAGAGATTCTAAAAGAACGCCTGGATAAAATCGAATGGGTTAAAAAGCTAAAAGGCCCCGTTTCATTACAGGAGTTTGAAAACAAGCTGCGCCGTACAATTACCGATTATATTGCGCCGCCTAAAAACGAATTTAAACTAAAACGTGGTTTGGAAGAGGTTGCCCGGTTTAAACATGAGCTTAACACAATCGTAGGGGTTCATGGCTTAGACGATGTTTATAAATATTTTGAGCTTGAAAGTATTATTGTCTCCGCATTACTTTCAGCGACAGCTTCTCTTGAAAGAAAAGAAAGCAGATGGGGTTGCTTCCATATGCGTGCTGATTATCCGAAAGTTGATAACGTTAACTACAAAAAGCATATTATCCTTGAAAAAGGTAAGGACGACTTAGACGTTTTAGTATCGTTTAAAGAAGTTGAAAGGATGGATGTTTAATATGAGCTACAACCCTGTTTCCTGCCTATCCGACAACATAAGTATTGATAAGACAAAATGTATCGGCTGCAGCAAATGCGTAGACAGATGTGTTTTAGATAATTTAAGGCTGAAACAAGCTCCATGTTTTGGTGCTTGCCCGCTTGAAATAAACGCCCAAGGTTACGTTCAGCTTATAGCCCGAGGTGATGTTGAAGGCGCTTTAAATCAAATTTACGAAAGAACCCCTTTTGCCGGGATTTTAGGAAATATTTGTAATCATCCGTGTGAAACGGAATGTAACAGAAATAAGGTTGATGAAGAAGCGGTTACTATCAGAGCCCTTAAAAAATATCTCTATAACAAAGCAAAGGACTATAAGCCTGATACACAAAAAGCTGCCTCTAAACCTGAAAAGGTTGCTGTTATCGGCGCCGGGCCCGCGGGTATGATGGCCGCTTGGGATTTGGCAAAGGAAGGTTACGAGGTAACAATCTTTGATGAAAGCCCCCAAGCAGGCGGTATGCTTACTAAGGTTATACCTGATTTTAGGTTAAACAGCGCTGTTGTTGAAAACGAAGCCGCTTATTTACAGGCTGTTGGGGTAGACTTAAGATTAAATACTGCAGTCGATATGGAAGCGTTTACAAACATTGTTAATAATTACGCCGCTGTTTTTATAGCCGTTGGGGCGAAGACTCCTATAAAACTGCAAAATGAAAACATAGAAGGGGTTTGTTACGCCCTTGACTTTTTAGCCGCTGCTAAAAGGCACGAAGTTAAGGCAGCTAAAAACGTCATTGTCGTAGGCGGCGGTGATGTTGCTATTGATTCGGCTATGACGGCCTTACGTATTGGGGCAGAAAACGTTAAAATAATCTCTCTTGAAGGTTATGACAGCTTACCCGCCACAAAAGAATCCATAACCGACGCCGAAAGAGAAGGTATTGAGTTTAAATGCGGCTTTGGGATAAAGGATATAAATGTTAAAGATGGCGCTGTTAAAAGCATTGTTATTAAAAATTGCCAAAAAGTTTTTGACGAAACAGGTAAATTCAACCCGGTATTTGACGATAACATAACAGCCGAGATTGACGCTGAAATGGTTATTTTAGCTATCGGTCAAAAATCAGAGCTGGCCTTTTTAGACGGCGTTGGAGTTGAAATCGAAAACGGCCGGATAAAGGTTAACGACATTTCGCTTCAAACATCTAACGAGAAGATATTTGCCGGAGGTGACGTTATAGCTGGGGCTAATACTGCCGTAAACGCTATGGCCGACGGCAAAAGAGCCGCCGAATCTATTATAAAATATATTCAAGGTGATGATATTACATACGGAAGAAACGAAGGATACAAATGCATTACGGACTTTGAGGTTGATTTAACAGCGGGCTCAAAGGAAAAAAGATTAAACCTCATAAACAGCGATACCTCCAACCAGCTTGAGGCTGAACTGACAGACGACGAGGCAAAAACTCAGGCCGAGCGCTGCTTAAATTGCGGCAGTCCGGTTGGTTACAGAAAAACATGCTGGATGTGTCTGCCTTGTGAAGTTGAATGCCCATATGAAGCATTAACTGTTAATGTTCATTATATTATGGCATAAATCAATTGTTTGCTCTGCTATTACGGCGGCAATTACATACTCCTCTCTCTTGCCGCCGTAATAGTCCTTTTAATGGGTAGGAAACAAATTGCATACCATAACAAAAACGAAAGGGGAATGTTTTTATGAAAAGGTTTAAAACAGTTAGTTTAGCTGTATCTGTAATACTTTGCGTATCAATGCTTGCGGGCTGCGGCGGAAATACCAAGGAAGCTTCTTCATCAACTCCAGCCTCTTCTGCTCCTGCTTCAAGCGCGCCTACATCAGCAGCGCCTGAAAAAAGCACCACTCCGGCGCAGACCGTTTCAAAAACAATGGAAGGACTTTCCGAAGAAACAATCGCCTATCTTGACGGCAAGGATTTTAAAGGTCAGACGCTGGTTGTTGGCGTTTGGGGCGGCGACTACGAAGCTATACTAAGAGAAACAGTAATCCCCGTATTAGAAGAAAAGGGCGCTAGAATTGAGCTTTTGTTAGGTGGCGCCGGAGACAGAGTCGCTAAGTTGTACGCCGAAAAAAGCAACCCCAGCATGGATATCGCCTATATAAACATACATACAGCGGCTCAAGGTGTTGTTGACGGAATAGTTGAAAAAGCCGACAGCAGCCTGCCTGTGTATAAGGATTTATATGATTACGCAAAGGAATCCGGCGGTTATGGCGCAGCGGTTTCGCCTGTAGGCATACAATATAATAAAGACGCTTTCCCTACCCCACCTACATGGGAAGACTTGTTCAGACCAGAGTTTAAAGGCAAGATTGCTTTCCCGACTTTCCCAAGCACAGGTGGTGACGCTCTTTTAGGCGTTATCGGACGTATGCTTGGAGGCGACGAACATGATACCGATAAGGTAATCGAAAAGCTGAAAGAGCTTAAGCCTGTCCCCCTTGTATATACAAGTAATGATGAGCTTGGCCAATATATGGATCAAGGTATTGTAGTTGCTGCTGCAAACATAAGCTCATATGCACAAGCCTTAAGCGACAGATACAGCAACGTAGGTTTTGTATTTACTGAGGTTCCGGGCTCTGTAATAGCTATGGACGTATTATGCATAGTATCCGGCACTAAAAACCGTGATTTGGCTCTTGCTTATACTCAAGTGGCTTTAGACCCAAGAACTCAAACAGCCTTTGCCGAAAAGGCATATTTCGGCCCCACAAACTCAAAGGTTAAGCTCTCCAGCGAAGTATCGGCTAAGGTAATTGATACTCCTGATGAAGTAAAGGATTTGTTACAGCTTGATTGGCCGTTTATTGTTCAGGCGAGAAAAGACCTGGCTGAAAAATGGAATAAAGAGCTTATAGAGGATTAATCAGCCTACCCCAATTCATTTTAATATATCTACGTCTAATGCCTGCATAGTACTATGCGGGCATTAGACATACTAAAGTCATACGGGAGGTGCAGTTTGTGACTACGCGAAAAAAATGGGCTCCTTACGCTCTTGTAGCTTTAAGCCTTATGTTACTCCTAATATTCTTTATAATCCCGTTTTTACAGCTTGTTATATATAGCTTCTGGAAAAACACTGCCGGTTCTTACATACCAACGCCCGGCTTTTTCTTGGATAACTACTATCATCTGCTTGTGACAGAAGGAAAGTATTATTTCGGCATATATTTCAGAACCTTTAAGCTGGCCGCTATTTCAACCGCTGTTACGTTTGTTGCTGCTTATCCTTTAGCCTGGTTTATTTCTAAGAAAACCGGGACTATTAAAAGCCTGCTTATAATTTTAATAATGCTGCCGATGATTGGTGGGGCTATGATTCAAACCTTAGGCTGGATTATTTTGCTTTCGCCCCTTGGCGTTATAAACGGCACATTATTAAGCATGAAGATTATCGAAATTCCTATTAGGTTTTTAGGCGAGGAGTTGGGTATTATAATCGGGCTTATTCAATCGTACATGCCGATGATGGTTCTGCCCCTTGTAACCGCTATGGGAAGCATTGATTCAAGCCTTGATAACGCAGCTAGATCCCTTGGCGCCGGCTTTTTTACAACGTTTTTTCAAATTATTTTTCCTTTGACGTTACCCGGCGCTATTGCCGGCTC
>CAZEYG010000012.1:0-14694 GCA_964516575.1 uncultured Defluviitaleaceae bacterium | reverse complement strand
TGCCAAATCAGGTCTTAGAACCTTTGCGCCGTGTAAATAAACGTGAGCCATTTCCCTTTGAGGTTTGTCAGCTTCTATTAGCATAAGCAGGCGGATACATTTTTCAAGGCTTCCGCAAACATCCATTTCGGCTACGCAAAAAAGAGCGGCCTCCGTAAGCCCCAAACCTCTTGCGGCCACAGCCGGATATGCGGCGGTTACGTCCTTTGTAGCGGAAAATGTAATTGAGATAACATGCTCCGGCAAAATACAATTTTTTAGCATAATCCGGCTAATTAATTCTTCCGTACGTTCAAGAATTTGCTCTTTTGTATTCTCGGATATGGTGGTTGCCCCACGGATAGCCCTTGTCATATGTTCACCTCATAGTAGTATTAAATACTTATCCCTGCCAGATACCCGGTTGAAAAGGCTATTTGCAGGTTAAATCCACCTGTAAAGCCGTCAACGTCTATAACCTCGCCAGCAAAGATTAACCCGGGTAAAATCTTTGATTCCATAGTGCTTGGGTCAATAAAGTCTACATCAACGCCACCTTTTGTTATTATTGCCTCGTTGAACCCAGCTAAATCAGTAATCGTAACGGTTAAGCCCTTTAGCAAGGATACAATTTTCCTTCGTTCGGCTTTTGTAATGTCGTGGATTTTTTTGTCGGCAGGTATGCCGCTTAATTCTATAAAAACGGGTATTAGCTTTTGGGGTAATAAATCGTCTAGGCTGTTTTTAAAATCCTTGTTTATATATTTCTCAAAATCTCTAATAAGTCTTTTGTCCAGCTCGTTTTCATTAAGCGCAGGTTTTAAATCTATGGATACTACCGGGTTTAGGTGAATCTTTCTGTGAAGGTGTGCGCTGGCTGATAGTATTATAGGGCCTGATATTCCAAAATGGGTAAAAAGCATTTCACCAAAATCTTTATATATTTTTTTGCCTCCGACAGTGACGGTTAAGCCTATGTTTTTAAGGCTAAGGCCTTGCAGCCTAGCCACAAAGGCTTCGGCCGTAATAAGCGGCGCAAGAGAAGGATAGAGTTTTGTAACGTTATGCCCTGTGGCTTTTGCAAAGCGGTAGCCGTCACCTGTGCTGCCGGTAGCGGGGTAGGACAATCCCCCTGTTGCAATTATTACGCTGTCGCACTTAAAAATACTCTTTTTTCCGCTTTCCGTTTCAACGGATATACCTGTGAGATGGTTATTTTCAGATTCTATTCCTTTTACGACAGAGGATAAATGAACCTTAACGCCATTTTTTGTAACAAACTTTTCCATTGCTCGTACAACGTCACTTGCCTTGTCGGAAGCGGGAAAAACCCTATTACCTCGTTCTACCTTTGTTTTTACGCCGAGGTTTTCAAAGAATTCGATTGTCTGAAAGCAGTCAAAGGCGTATGTTGCGCTGTATAGAAAGTATGGGTTCGTGACAATGTTTGACAGATAAGTGTCCACGTCGGCGGCGTTTGTAATGTTGCAACGGCCTTTGCCGGTTATATGCAGTTTTTTTCCAAGGCGGTTGTTTTTTTCAAACAAATGGACATTATGCCCTTGGCTTGCGGCGGTACCTGCCGCCATCATACCTGCTGGGCCGCCGCCGATTACAGCTATTGTTTTCATAGGCGCTCCAGCTTGCATATAGCGTCGTATGCGGAGTTTTGCTCCGCTTCTTTTTTGCTTTTTCCGCTGCCTGTGCCTAAAACGCTGCCGTTGTATTCCGCTTGAGCAGAAAACAGGCGGTTATGAGCCGGGCCAGTTTGGGATAAAATCTTGTAGATGATTTGCTGCTGGCCGTTTTTTGGCGGGTTTTCCTTTTGTAAAAGCTCTTGAAGCTGACCCTTATAATCGTTTGGCGAATAACTTACTTCCGTTAAGTCAATACGTGAAACGGCGTGTTTGGTAATAAACCGGCCGACGCTTTCTATGCCGCCGTCTAAAAATATTGCGCCGATAAGCGCCTCAAAAACGTCACATAAGGTTGAGCTTCGCTGTCTGCTGCCTGAGCTGTTTGCCTCGCCTACGCCTAACTTTAAATAATCGCCTAGGTTAAGCTCCGCCGCCGCCTTAGACAAATTACCTTCGCAAACTATAGTAGCACGCAGTTTTGTAAGCTCACCTTCGGTACATTTTGGAAAGTGGTTGTATATGTAGCCGCTTATAACAAACTCCAAAACGGCGTCGCCTAAAAACTCCAGCCTTTCGTTGCTTAAAACGCCGGGGTTTTCGTTGGCGTAAGAGCTATGAACAAAAGCCTGACGCAAAAGCTCCTTGTTCTTAAAGTTATAGCCGGCTGCCTTTTCAACTTCGGAAAGTTTGTCCTTAATATCGTATCCTTTGTTATTATCCTGCACAAAAAAACCTCCAAAAGTGCTTTGGTAATACTCTGCTTATACAACGCTGTTTATTTATTGCTCCCTTGCTCTTATGTATTCTACCACGTCACCGACGGTTTTAATCCTTTCGGCGTCCTCGTTAGAAAAATCCATATCAAAGGCGTTCTCCAGCTCGGATACTATTTGAAAAATATCCAGCGAGTCTGCACCTAAATCCTCTGAAAAGGTGGTGTCCATGCTGATTCTCTTTTCAGTTATATTCATTTGTGCCGCAACAATTGCTCTGACTTTTTCAAATTCCATTGGTTTGTCACCCTTCGATTTATGTCTTATTTACAGCTTAGCTTGTATTTTACCGACGATGTCCTTGTCTACAAAGGCAATACACTGGTTTATTGCGGCGTTTATCGCTTTTGCACGGGAATTGCCGTGAGCCTTAACTACGAGAGAGTTAAGCCCCAAAAAAGGAGCGCCGCCTATTTCTTCGGCATCAAACCGCTTTTTTACGTTTTTAAACGCATCCTTTGCAAGCATAGCCCCAAGTTTTGATAGGGTTGACGACATAAGCTCTGTTTTTATGACCTTTAGTAAGGATTTTGACAGGCCTTCCGAATGTTTTAAAATGATGTTACCCACAAAACCGTCACACGTAAGCACGTCGGCGACACCTTCTGAAACCTCCGACGCTTCAATATTACCGGCAAAGTTTATGTTATTGTCATTAGAAAGCAGCTCAAATACCTCTTTGACAACGGCATTACCTTTTTCCTTTTCTGTTCCAATATTAACAAGGCCTACTCTAGGGTTTTTAATATTTAATATGTTTTCCATATAAACAGCGCCCATTTTTGCAAACTGAACTAAATAAGAAGGTTTGCAGTCTACGTTTGCGCCGCTGTCGACAAGCATTGTAAAGGTTTTGTCTGTGTTTGGCAAAAGCGTGCCTATAGCGGGGCGTTCTATGCCTTTTATACGGCCGACTATAAGGGTTGCGCCGGTTAGAAGGGCGCCGGTGTTTCCGGCGGATACAAAGGCGTTGGCTTTACCTTCTTTTACTAGGTTCAGCCCAACGACCATGGAGGAGTCCTTTTTTTGCTTAATTGCAATAGTTGGCACGTCTGTACTTTCTACAACCTCGGTTGTGTTTATAATTTCAATGTTATTACCGCTGTAATTGTTCTTTTTAAGCTCTTCGTTTATTTTGTCATTGTTTCCAACAAGCAGCAGCTTTATGCGGCTGTTTGCGGCGGCCGTTACGGCACCCTTTACTATTTCGTGAGGTGCGTTGTCACCACCCATAACATCCAGTGCAATGATTATTTGATTGTTCATATACACTACTCCCCAAATATTAATAGCATTGGCAAAAAGGCTATATCAAAAATCATATGCTCAAGGCATATAAAAAACCTGATTTTTGACACAGCCTTTTTATGTTACCCCACCGACTAAAACTTACTTTCGTAACTTTTACGTAACTTTTAGTCGGTGCCCCTTAAAAGGGACATACGGCTACAAAACAATTGTAAGATTAAATTGTCGCCGCGACACCAAGCGGCAATCGAAAAACGATTGCAAACTTTAATTCTCTAACTAAATTATTTGGCTACGGCAATAACTTCCTTTTTATTGTAAGTGCCGCACGCCTTGCAGGCTCTGTGTGACTTCATAAGCTCGCCGCATTTTGTGCACGTAACAAGGCTAGGTAAGGAAATTTTCCAGGTTTGAGCACGTCTTTTGTCACGTCTTGCTTTTGAAATTTTACCTTTTGGGCAAATAGACATTAGTTACACCTCCTTATATGTTGCTGTCGTTGTTGCTTTCCTTAAACGAACGAAGAGCCGAAAACCTCGGGTCTATATCGTCCAATTGTTTATTTAAGCAGTCGCAGCTGGTTTTATTCAGGTTACAGCCGCAATATTTGCATAAACCCTGGCAGCTATCGCTGCACGTTACAGCCATCGGCATGTTGACATACAGGTTTTGCACAAGGCAGTCCGTAAGGTTTATAACACCGTTTTCGGGAATAAGCCATAAATCGTCCGAAAATTGGTCATTTTCAGAGTTAGCGGAATCTAAAAACCGTTCTTCTATTTGAAACATGGTCTTATAAGCTGTTTCTTCAAGGCATTTGCTGCAAGAAAAGGGTATTGTGCATAAAACCTCGGCGTTTAACAAATAGCTGCTCTTAAGTCTTGTGATTGTGCCGGACAATTTGGCTAAAACATCTTTAGCCGAACCGCCAAAGCTATCTAAAACGGAAACGACTTCTTCGCCGGAAAAGGAAGCGGTATCCCCTGTTTGCAAATTGTTAACGTCTATTACCATGGCACACCGCTTTCTTTAATTTCCTTATATTATTGCATAATATCACAAAACAAGCAAATGTATTATACTTAGACCTGAATTATTTGTCAAGGAGCATTTTGGTGTCTCTGGCTATTACAAGCTCTTCGTTCGTTGGGATTACTAGAGCTTTAACCGAGCTGTCACCGGTTGAAATAACGGCTGCTTTGCCTCTTATGTTGTTTTTGTCTTTATCAATTTTTATACCTAAATAACCTAAATATTTACAGATTTCTTCTCTAGCGGCAGCACTGTTTTCGCCAAGGCCTGCCGTAAATATAACAGCGTCAACGCCGTTCATAGCGGCTGCATATTGACCAACGTATTTAGCGACTCTGTAGTAGAACAAATCAAGAGCAATTTTAGCCCGGTTGTTTCCTTCACCTGCTGCGCCTTCAATGTCTCTAAAGTCGCTGGAAACGCCGGATACCCCAAGAACGCCGGACTTTTTATTTAGTATATTTTCAACTTCTTTAGCAGAGAGTTTTTCCTTTTCCATTAAAAAGGAAACAACTGCAGCATCAACATCACCAGATCTTGTGCCCATTGCAAGGCCTTCAAGAGGCGTAAAACCCATTGATGTGTCTACGGATTTACCTCCGTCTACGGCGCAAACGCTGGCGCCGTTGCCAAGGTGGCATGTAATGACCTTAGTCTCGGCGTAGGCCTTATCAAGGATTTTAGCCGCTTCCAAACTAACAAATTTATGGCTTGTCCCGTGGAAGCCGTACTTGCGAACCTTATATTTTTCATAAAGCTCGTAAGGTATGGCGTATAGGTATGCTTTTTCAGGCATAGTCTGATGGAAAGCAGTATCGAATACGGCAACCTGAGGGGTAGAGGGCATGAGCTTTTCACATGCTCTTATACCGATAAGGTTCGGCGGGTTGTGAAGAGGGGCAAGCTCACTGCAAGCCTCAATAGCGTTTATAACCTCACCTGTTATAACGACGGAATCAGAGAAAAACTCTCCGCCGTGAACAACTCTGTGGCCGACGGCGTTGACTTCATTAATTGATTTAATAACGCCGTGATTAGCGTCTAGGAGAGCGTCCAAAACCATTTGAACGGCATCTGTGTGGGTTTCCATAAACCTTTCAATCTCGAATTTATCCTTGCCGGCAGGTTCGTGCTTAAGTTTTGAACCTTCGATACCTATTCTTTCGCAAAGACCTTTTGCTAAAACGGACTCGTCAGCCATGTTAATAAGCTGATACTTAAGGGATGAACTGCCACAGTTAAGAACTAATACCTTCATTATATAATTACTCCCTCCAAAATGTTTTACTATTGCTTTACCCCGGCAGCGAAAAACATCATTTTTCACTGCCATCCCTTTGACGGAGCCTTGGGGCTCCTAAGGGGTTACATCGGCAAAACTAATGACATATTTAATTGCCGCCGTAAATATATAGCTATTATAATAGAAAAAACAGGGTTATACAATGGGTTTGTTAAATATTATTATAAAACAACAGAAGAATAAGCAACATAAACATACCATCCGCAGGCACGCCGCTTTTTTGAAGGTCATAACCTTGCATCTCTGGATATATGTCAGCTTTTTTTGTTTTTCCAACTTCAGGCATATATTTTGTAAAACACTCGGGAATATCGGTAAGGCTTTGGTCGTATGCATCAAATAACATTGCTCTCACCTCTTTAACAATGCGCTTGGTATCAAGTATCTAGTATCTTTATATGCCTTATAGCTTTAAAAAATGCTTTACCCATTTTTGATAAATTTAGCTCAGTTCCATAACCTCAGCGCCAAAGGCCTTACCGTACTCAAAGGCTTCGTTTAACTCGTTATCGTCGGGGTTAAAAATCACCTTAAAACCTTCAAGAGGAGTTTTAAGCCTAAGTTGTTTTAATCTTTCGCTGATGTTAGGCACGGCCTCACCGCTCCAGCCATATGAGCCGAAAGCACCAGCCAGCTTACCCTTGTGGATTACCGGGTTAAGAGCTGTCAGCACGTTCCATATGGGCGGAAGGGCGTCACCTACAAGGGTAGGTGAGCCGAAAAGAATGCCACTTGCGGTTTCAATTTCGGACATAACATCCTGCATGTCGGATTTTATAACGTCAAATAAAAGCACATCAATGTCGCCAGCGGCTTTTATGCCCTCGGCTATTTTAATCGCCATTTTCTTCGTGTAGCCGTAGGATGTTACATATGTTATAACAACGCTGGGTTTATGTCTTTTTTGAACAGTCGCCCATTCTCTGTACATATCCATATATTTTTTCGGATCCTGGCGGATAACCGGGCCATGGCCGTTGCAGATGGTTTCTATTTTTAAATCCTTTATTTTGTTTAATGCGTCCAAAACAAAAGGCTTAAACGGCCCCATTATGTTGTCAAAATAATATTTATAGGCGTCGGTAAAGTCACCGTTTATTTTGTCGTTAAACACATGCTCGTCGCAATAATGGCATCCAAAGGAATCACATGTAAATATTGTTTTGTCCTCCGGTAAATAGGTATACATTGTGTCTGGCCAATGCAAAAACGGCGTAACTATAAAGCTTAGGGTTTTGCCGCCTATATCCAACGTGTCGCCGTTTTTAACGGCTATTGAATTAAAATCCCTGTTGGCAATTTTCTTTAGAAATTTAATACATGTGGCTGTGCCTACAATCGTAACCTTGCTGTTTAATTCAAGGAGCTTTGCAAGAGAGCCTGAATGATCCGGTTCAGCATGGCTTACGATAATATAATCCAAATCTTCCGGTTTAACAATCTTTTCAAGCCTGCCAATAAACTGGTGGTAAAAACCCTCCTTTGCCAGCTCTACAAGGACGTTTTTTTCCGTCCCCGTAATAACATAGGAATTGTAGGTTGTGCCGTAGTCCGTATGCATTACTACGTCAAACACTCTGATATGGTAGTCAAGCGCGCCTACCCAATGGATATCCTTACGTACCTCTAACGGGTTATACATTTTAATTTCTCCCTTTCTGATAATTATCTATTCATCATCATTACCGGCAAAAAAGCTGATAGCGATTACTACGATTACAGGGCCGATTATAAGACCCAAAATACCGAAGAGCCTAAGGCCGATATATATCGCCATAAGGGTTGCAATCGGGTGAATACCCAGATTATTTCCGAGTATTCTTGGCTCTACAACTTGTCTTGTTATAAATATTACAACATAAAGTACTATAAGGGCCACAGCTCTGCCGAAGTTTCCAGCGATAAGGCTAATGGTTATCCAAGGCCAAAGTATAAAACCGCCGCCGAAAACGGGTAATGCGTCAACTAGGGCTATTATCAGGCCTAAAAACAAGGCGTAAGGATAACCCATAAGCAGCAGGCCTATAATAGTTATAGTAGCCGTAATACTCATAATTGTGAGCTGAGAGCGGATGTAGCCGTTAAGGGCATGGAGCGTGCCTCTTTTTATTATGCCATATTTTTCGATTATAACCGGGGGCAGATTGTTAACGAAGGTTTCCTTTATAAGCTCCTTGTCCTTTAGCATAAAAAAGGTAGATATAAGGCAAAGAATTGTTCCCATAAGAGCGCTGGGTATTGTACGTAAAACATTTGTTGAGCCTCGTTTAACACCAGAGCTTACAATACCTGTTGCAAAATCAGTTACGGAAGTAATAAACGAATCCAAAGTTGCGCTTATTTGCGGCGGCAAAACGCTAAACCAATCGGCATATTTTTCGCTAAGACCGTCTATAATCTTTTCCAGCTCTGAAAAATAAACTGGCACAGACTTTGCAAACTGTACGGCTTCCTCGGATATTTTATTAACAAGCCCAATGCCTATAAAAACAATCATAAACAGTAATAGGACTATGCAAATAAACCCAGCTAAGCCCCGGCGCATTTTAAGCCTAGCCGTAAGTATTTTAACTAACGGCTCAAGCATTAACGCCAGCAAAAACGCAAAAGCAAAGGGAGCGATGTAGCTGAAAACATATTTAAAAAAAAGAAATGTAAAAGCTACAAACAGAATAAGAGCAAGCCATTTGTCTATTCCTTTTTTATATTGTCTGTAAAACTCAGCCATATATCTGCCTCCTTTAGTATAACGGTATTATACTACATCTGTTAAAGTATTCCAATATTTTGGAAATAAATACGGAATAAGAAATAATCTGTATGTAGGCTTATGGGAAAACTTGTCGCAAAAAAAACAATGTCAATCGACAATAATTGGCAAAATCAATGTACATGCTATGTTAACATGTTTTTAACAGGCGGCATTTGCTATTTGGCAAATTGCATTACTAAGGAGGAATATGCTAATGAGTAATTTTGAATTTCCAACAAACATAAAGCAGATTGGAAGCATAGGCGCCGGTATGCGGGTGTATATGGAAGATTATGTTTGTACATATTTGCAGCAATACGCTGAGGCCGGTCATTATGATGAGCGTCTGGCAATATTAATCGGCAGATATTTGGTTATAGACAACCAAAAAATTCTTTTTATAAGCGGCGCCGTGCAGGGGCTTAATACGAAGCTTGAAAAGGGAATAACAGTTTTTACGGAGGAAACATGGGATTATTGCCGCGAACAGATTAGGGAACATTTTAGGGGGCTGGAGGTTGTAGGCTGGATGCAGTCGCAGCCGGGTTATGGCACGTTTTTAAACACTAACTACGCAAATTATCATATGACCAGCTTTACAAACCCGAGCCAGGTTCTTTTCGTAATGGATCCGATAGAAAGAATCAACGCCTTTTATTGTACTGATGAAGAGACAGGTGCTCTTAAAGAATCAAGGGGTTATTTTGTGTATTATGACAAAAACCACGGTATGCATGAGTATATGCTGAACAATAAAATCGTAAATGATAGGGCAAGGGAAGTTGAAGCCGAAAGGTTTGAGGAGGATGAGCCGGACGAACAGCCTTATACGGCCATGAAAGCTCTTTTGGGAAGCGGGAAAAAGCCTTCAAGAGTTATCGGAGAGAAACGTATCGCCTACAATCAGCGCCGCCAGATAAACATGCTTGTTTCTCTAAGCGCTGTGTTGCTGCTTATTTGCTTCATAATGGGCGCAGGGCTTATACAAAGCGACGGGCGTATATCGTCTATGGAAAGGCAACTTACCCAGCTTAATACGGCTTACAGAGATTTGCTGGTTCAAATAAAGGATAATAAAACCGAATCCGTGTTTGCCTCTCAAAAATCACCTTCTGATTTTAGAGCTACTGACGCAAGTGACATAAACAACAATGAGTACATATTAAATGAGAAAAGCCCGGAAGAAGCCGTTACGGAAAGGTCAAATACAGCAGAGACGAATATAACTGCAACGCCGCCGCTTCCTATGCAGAAGCCGGAACCAACACCGGAACCAACACCAGAACCAACACCAGCTCCCGAACCAACCCCCGAACCGACACCAAAACCTACGCCCGAACCAACTCCCGCAGCAGCAGCCCCAAGAAGAATGGCGGACAACAAAAACATGGCGGATATACCCGACAGATATGTAGTTGAGTCAGGGGATTCTCTTGGATATATCAGTTATAAGTTCTATGGAACATATGCTATGATTGATAAAATAATGGAGGTAAACGGCATCGACCATCCAGACATGATTTATTACGGCAAAATATTAAAACTACCAAAATAAATTGGTAAAAAATGGAAATTATGGTTGACATTGTAAAAAAATAAAGTATAATAATAATTAATACATTGCAAAGCCTACTTTATCGAAGGAGGTGCGCCATAATGGATTACGGTCAAGGGGATTACGTAGGCCAGCTTGCTACTATACTGGCTCATGAGGTTAAAAATCCTCTGTCACTAATTAAAGCAAATATAGACTACCTTGAGCTTTGTGACAATGATAAGATTTATTCTAAGAATTACATTGTTATAAAAAATCAGCTTCAAAAAACAAACGACATCTTACTTGAATTTTTAAATTTAGTAACGGCAACACAGGATAGTTTTGAATATATAAATATAATTCAAATAAACAAAATTATAAAAGAAATAATCAGTGAATATAAATCGGTTTATAAGCAATTTAAGTTAACTATTAGAAACAAGGTTAGACAGCCAGAAAAAACATATATCTTTTGCGACAAAAAGTCAATTGCAATTGCTTTTAGAAACATAGTTAAAAACGCTGTAGAAGCGTGTATTGGGTTATCCGGCGAAGAGATTATAATTAATGTGTCGGTGACTGAGGAAGAAAACGGTAATATTTTGTATTCCTTTGCCGATAATGGGCCGGGGCTTGATGAACAAACCCTCTTTATGTTGGAGCAGAGCATGAGATATACAACTAAAAAGGGCGGCAGCGGCTTAGGAATATCCATTTGCCATAATGTGTTAAAGGAACATGGGGGCAAGTTTTCAATAACTAACGGTAAGTTTGGAGGATGTGTATCAAAGGTTACGCTTCCTGCTAAAAGGTTGGAACAATAAGTAATAATACTATACCCTGTTATTAGGCAGGGTATTTTTGTGTAAAATTTGCTAATTGGTTATGTTTATGGTAAACTATTAAATTCTATTAGATTAATGAAGAAGGAGTTTTGTTATGAATATATTAGTTACTGGCGGAGCGGGATATATCGGCTCTCATACTTGTATTGAGCTTATGAAAAGCGGATACGACGTTATAATAGCGGATAACTACAGCAATTCATCAAAGGATGTTATCCCTGTTATTGAGGAGCTTGGGGGCAAGGCAGTTAAGGCTTATGACTGCGACTTAACATCCAAAGAGCAAGTTTCTAATGTATTTTCAGAAAATGATATTTACGCCGTAATTCATTTTGCCGGGTTAAAGGCTGTTGGCGAAAGCGTTAACCTGCCCTTGAAATATTATAAAAACAACATTACCGGCACGATAAATCTTTTGGAGGTTATGGAAGAGTCTAATGTCAAAAGGCTTGTGTTTAGCTCATCTGCTACGGTTTACGGCATGGACAACCCAGCGCCTTTTGTTGAATTTATGCCGTTATCGGCAACAAACCCATATGGGCAGACAAAGATAATCATAGAGCAAATGCTTTTAGACGTTTGTGCCGCAGACAATGAGTATGAAGTTTCCATATTAAGGTATTTTAATCCAATTGGCGCTCATAAAAGCGGCAAGTTAGGCGAAACCCCAAACGGAATACCTAACAACCTTATGCCTTATATTATGGATGTGGCGGCCGGCAAGCTGCCTTATCTTAATGTATATGGAAACGATTACGATACAAAAGACGGCACGGGTGTGAGAGATTATATCCACGTATGTGACCTTGCGGAAGGGCATATATGCGCCCTTAACGGACTAAAAAAGGGTGCGGCCATATTTAATTTAGGAACAGGTAAGGGTTACTCTGTTTTGGAACTACACGCCGCCGCCGAAAAAGCCGCCGGTAAAGCCATTCCGTATAAAATAACGGACAGGCGGCCGGGTGATATCGGCGAATGTTACGCCGACGTTTCTTTGGCCGAAAAAGTCATCGGCTTTAAGGCAAAACGTGATATTGATCAAATGTGTGAAGATTCATGGAATTTTATTGCTAACAAAGCAAAGGCATAGGCATTTTATTCCTAATTCATATCATATATTTTGCAATTAAAAAACTGAAGCTCGTTTATGTCATGACTTACAAATATGACGGTTTGCTTTTGGCCGTAACGTTTTATGATGTTCATAACATGGGCTTTTGTTTTATCGTCTAGGCCGGAAAACGGCTCGTCCAGTATAAGTAAATCGCTGGTTACGGCTAGAGCTCGGGCTAAAGCCAACCTTCGTTTCATACCGCCGCTAAGCTCGGAAGCTCTTTTTGCCGCTGCTTCATCAATCAGCATAAGCTCAAGAAGCTCAAGAGCTTTTTTCTTGTCCTTTTTTTTCATTACAAACATAACGTTATCGGCGGCTGTTGCCCATTCAAGGAGTCGATCCTCCTGAAAAACCGCCGCCAGCTTTAAGCCATCTATGCCTTCAACCAAACCACTGTCGGGGGTTATTAAACCCATTATTATTTTTAATAACGTTGTTTTGCCGCAGCCGGAGCCGCCAAAAAAGGCAGTCATACCTTTTGGTTCAATTACGGCGCTAAAGTTATTTAAAACAGTTTTGCCGTTAAATTCCTTGGAAATATTAATTATTTTAAGGCTCATAACTTTACCCACCTTTTTATCGCTAAAAGGAAAAACCTTTCAACAGCCATACTCATAACGACGATAACTATCGTCCAAGCGAATAAATCCGCCGTTTCAAGATAGAGCTTTGCATTATACATATTTATGCCTATGGAGTTTTTTGGCAGCCCGATAACTTCCGCCGCTATGCCGGATTTCCATGCAAAACCAAGGCCAATTGAAATCGCCGATAAAAAATAAGGTGCGGCTTGAGGGATATAAACGGAAGTCGCTTTTCTGATTAGAGGAACCCTAAAAACCTTTGCCATTTCAAGCAAAAGGGGATCCACGTTTTGTATGCCGGAAAGAGTGTTAAAATAAATAATGGGTAAGACCATAAGAAATGAAATAAATGTTGATAAATATGCGCTTTTAAACCAAATAAGCGCAATGATTGTAAAAGACGCTACCGGCACGGATTTTATTGCCGTTATAAGGGGGCTTATAAAGCTTAAAAACACAAGGCTTACAGCCGAAAAAACCGAAAGAGCTACGCCAACAAAAACAGCAAGTAAAAGCCCGGCAAGAATTTTGCCAAGGGAGCTTAAGACAGTGACCCAAAAATCAAGCCTTACAGAAAGCTCAAAAAGGCGGCTGAAAACAACCAGGGGCTCAGGGAAAAGTATGGCTGACGAAACAGCCATACTAACCACTTGCCAAGCTAAAAGCCAAAATATTAAAACAATACATTTTACGGCATATTTATTTTTTATAATAGAACCCGGCATCAGGTAACTTGCCTCCTACTGATTTTGGGTCTGACGCAAGCAGTACAGACAAGTATCCTTTTACGTCCTTTTGCATTTCGTCACCGTCAATATAAACAGTGTTACACCGGGGGATAGACTCAGCCGCAACACCTGCAGGAATTATATCATACTTGCCGGACAACTCGGCTGCTTGCGGAACATTGGCGTTTACAAATTCAATAGAGCTTTTGTATTCGTCCAAAAACATGTCAATAGCTTCCTTGTTGTTTTTCAGAACGTCGTTTCTTGCTATGACGACGCCTGTTATGAGCTTGTCGCCTTTTATTTTCTCCCATTCTTGACTTATGTTAAGGGCGACTCTTAAGTCTGGGTTTTTATTAAGCACTGTTGTTACATAAGGCTCCGGCAGCATTGCCAGCTTAGACTGACCGCTAATTAAAAGGCTGCCAAGTTCTGTCGCTTCGGATTTAAATTCAACAGAAACATCACCAGAAAGACCGTTTTCTTTTAGTATATAGTTAAGGGAATATTCCGGCGTAGTGCCTTTTCCGACGGTTTGTAAGGTTTTGCCTTTTAAATCCTGTATTGAATTTATTTCGTTTCCGTTTTCAATAACATACAAAACGCCTAATGTATTTATTGCCAAAAGGCTTATACCGCCGTCGGTTTTGTTATAAAGCACGGAAGCAAGGTTACACGGCACGGCGGCTATGTCCAACTCACCGGTTACGATTTTGCCGGTTATTTCATCAGCCACACCGGCTACTGAAAAATTGTAGTTGTTTGCGGCGGTTTGTGCGCTGTTGTCGTCCATCAGCTTTAACATGCCGATAGCCGTAGCGCCTTTTAAAACAGCGACGTTAAAGGTTGTTTTACCCGGCGCAATCTCTGACTGGGGCGGAAGCTCGGTAGGTACCGTTGATTCAGGAACAGGCACGCTGGTTTGTACGGGCACTGCTACTTGGGAAACCGAAACATTGGGCGAGTTGGATCTAAAAAAATATCTGACTCCGCAGCCGGTTGCAGTTATGGATATAATACCAAGCAGTAGAATGGTGGATATGGATTTTAAAATGGGTTTGTTTTTTAGATACACTTAATCACTCCTGATCTTTTTTATATACGGGTTTAGGGTTCCTATCTCTCCCTTTGACGGAGCCTTGCTGCTCCTAAGGGGTTA
>CAZEYG010000011.1:0-14704 GCA_964516575.1 uncultured Defluviitaleaceae bacterium | reverse complement strand
TTATCAATGCCAATTAGTAAAATTTTGACCTGCTACAGTTTATTAGAAATATATCAACTATAATTTAGACAATAACAATATAATTAAAAAATTCAGCCCGGATTATCCCGGGCCGAAAAGTCTATACACTATCAATTAAACAATATAAGGCAATACCTTAAACGATACCCTGCTCCATCATTGCGTTAGCTACCTTCAAGAAGCCGGCTATGTTTGCTCCGACAACATAATTGCCTTTAGAGCCGTATTCCTCGGCAGCCTGTGATATAATTGCATAGATATTAACCATAATATCCTTCAGCTTATTGTCTACCTTTTCAAACGTCCAGTTGATGCGCTGGCTGTTTTGGCTCATCTCAATGGCTGAAGTAGCTACGCCGCCTGCATTTGCAGCTTTCGCCGGGGCGAAAAGTATATTGTTGTTTAAAAACACTTCTATTGCTTCGTTTGTTGAAGGCATGTTTGCCCCTTCTGCAACGGCAAAGCAGCCGTTTTTGGCAAGCTCCTTAGCGTCTTTAGACGTAAGCTCGTTTTGTGTCGCACAAGGCAAGGCAATGTCGCAAGGAATGTTCCAAACGCCTTTTCCCTTATAGTATTCAGCATTTGGCCTGTAATTAACATATTCGCTGATACGGCCTCTTTTAACCTGCTTAATTTCCTTAATAACGCTTAAATCAATACCGTCGGGGTCGTGAACATAACCGCTTGAATCTGACATTGTAATGACCTTTGCGCCAAGCTCCAAGGCTTTTTCAGCCGCATAGGTCGATACATTACCTGAACCGGAAATGACTATTTTTTTGCCTTCAATAGAGCGCCCGTTGTTTTTAAGCATTTCCTCAAGTAAATAGAGCAAGCCGTAACCAGTGGCCTCGTTACGTACAAGTGAGCCGCCGTATGACAAGCCTTTTCCTGTTAAAACACCCTCATACTTGCCGGTAATGCGCTTGTACATGCCGTACATATAACCAATTTCACGGCTGCCTACGCCGATGTCACCAGCTGGCACATCAGTGTCCTGATCTATGTAGCTGTAGAGGCTTGTCATAAAGCTTTCGCAAAACCTCATAACCTCAAATTCCGATTTGCCCTTAGGGTCAAAGTCAGCACCACCCTTACCACCACCTATAGGAAGCCCTGTCATTGAATTCTTGAATATCTGTTCAAAGCCTAAAAATTTTAAAATACTTAGGTTAACTGTGGGGTGAAAACGCAAACCGCCCTTATATGGGCCGATTGCATTATTAAATTGCACTCTATAACCGTTGTTTATTTGAACTTTACCTTTATCGTCAACCCAGGGCACCCGAAAGCTTATTATTTTTTCCGGCACAACAAGTCTTTCAAGCAAAGAATACTGCTCAAAACGAGGATTTCTTTCCATAACAGGGTCAAGAGTTGAAAGCACCTCCGTAACAGTCTGGTGAAACTCCGGCTGTCCCGGGTTTTTAGCTATTGTTTCCTCTATGACTCTTTGTGTATAGCTCATTAAAATCCACCCCTTAGCTTTAATTTTAAATTCATATTGCTTAAGCGTTGTAATGCTCCATAAAGGCGTTAATCCCTGTGCCTGGTTTAACTCTATCACCCATAACGCGCTCAATGGTCGCTATAACGGCCATGATGTCGTGCATATCAATGTTGCCCATATGTCCCATACGGAACATTTTCCCGGCGTAAGAAGCCAAACCTCCGGCAACCACAACGCCTTCGTCATACATAGCCTTTCTGAAAGCAACGTCGTCTAAACCGTCTGGATATAGGATATTGGATAATGCAACGCTTCTGTGGCCTTCCTCTGCTAAGAGCTTAAAGCCCATAGCTAAAAGAGCGGACTGAACAGCCCTTGCAACCTTAATATGGCGCTCGTAGCGATTTTCTAGGCCTTCAGCCTTTATAAGCCTGACGGATTCAAGAAGCGCCCAAACAAGGTTGATTGCAGGGGTTGCAAAATATTTTGACGGGTCATGCATAATAGGCAGCCATTTGTCAAAATCGCAATAGTATTCGCAAATCTGGCCAAGAGTTTTTCTTCTTGCCATAGCTTTTTCGCTGGCCCATAAAATCAGTAAACCTGGGCAAACCCCAAAGGCTTTCTGTGATCCTGTGAATAAAATATCAATGCCCATCTCATCTACGTATTCACGCTCTGCTGCCGTAGCACAAACGCCGTCTACAATAAACAAAGTGTCGTCATACTGTTTAACTAGCTTGCCGATTTCAGCAATAGGCGCCGCAACACCTGTTGAAGTATCTACATGGGAAACGATAACAGCCTTGTAGCTTTTTTCAGACAACTTCTTTTCAATATCTGCTACAGGAACAATCTTACCCCATTCGCTTTTTAGTATATCAAGGCTAATGCCTTTACGCTCGCAAATTTCAACAAACCGGTCACCAAAGAAACCGTGAGTTATAAGTAAAACGTCATCCCCACGTTTGACAGTATTTGCTACAGCCATTTCCATCGCTAAAGTGCCTGTGCCGGCTACAACAAAAACCTCTCCGCTGCAAGACCAAAGGCTTTTTAGTTCCCCTATCAGCTCCTTGTAGTCTGCAATAAACATCGGGTCGCCAAAAGCTGCAACCTCACGCCCCATTTCGTTTTGTATAGAGCGGACTACTGGTGTCGGGCCTGGAATCATAACGTATTTTCTGTTTTTCATGTCAATCACTCCTATTTATAATCAAAAAACTTTATAAGAAGCGGCTGCTCTTAAAACAATAAAAGCCGCCGCCAGTTATAATTGTGTCACTATATTACCAATACTTGAGTAAATTTGCAATCAATATTTTTCAGCAATTTCAGTAAAAAGTATGCCTATCGCCGTAGCCCCGGCGTCGGGGAAGGAAATACTTCTTTCGCCTAAATAACTGGCACGGCCTTTTGTGGCGACTATATCCTTTGTTTTTAGAGCGCCGTCTACGGCCGCCTTCGCACCGTCCAAAAGCATTTGTTTAATTTCTGCGTTATTACCCGCAGCCGCAAGCATTACTTCCACTGACGGAATAAGTGCATCCAAAAGCGTCTTGTCGCCCAGCTTTGCGCCACCTCGCTTCATAATGCCGTCGGCTGCCGCCTTCATCATTTCTGCAAACTCTAAAGGCGTTAAGGTTTCCTTACCCTTTGAATAACGTGCGGCGCTCATAAAGGCTGTGCCCCAAATAGGGCCGGAAGCCCCTCCGCAGTATTCTGTTATAATCATGCCGCAAGCCTTTAAAAACGCACCAATGCTTGAAGTATCGAGTTCGCCCCATTCGGATTTAAGCTGCTTAAAGCCTTTCGCAAGGGACATTCCAAAATCGCCGTCGCCGGCATGTGAATCCAGCTCACAAAAATATACCTCGTTTTTTATGGCTTCAGTTGCTAAAACATCTACCATTTCAATGATTCTTTCGGTTGTGAACATGTCCATAAGTTACCTCCTATATTCTAAACCCAGGGGCAAGGCTTTCATAATCCAAAAGTCCTTTAAGCTCATCGTCAAGCCTTAAAAGCGAAATGGATGCGCCGGCCATATCTATGGAAGTCATATAATTTCCTACAAAGGTTTTGTAGATTTTTATGTTGCGCTCACCCAGTTTTTCATTAACGGCATTATTTAAAAGGTATAACTCCATCAGCGGCGTAGCACCAAAGCCGTTTACAAGCAAGGCAACCTCATCACCTGAATTAAACGGTAAGTCACTGACGATTTTCTCAACCATTTGTTCCGCTAATTGGTTTGCGCTCATCATTTCACAGCGTTTTGTGCCCGGCTCCCCGTGAATGCCGACGCCAAATTCTATTTCACCTTCACCAATGTCAAAGGTTGGCGTACCCTTAGCAGGTACTGTGCAGGAAGTAAGAGCAAAACCAAGAGAACGTACATTGGCTATAACCTTCTCAGCAACAGACTTTACTTTACTGATTTCTTCTCCCTGTTCGGCTAAAGCACCGGCTATTTTATGAACGAATAAAGTACCGGCCACTCCTCGTCTGCCTTCGGTATACAAGCTATCCTCAACCGCTACGTCGTCGTTGACATAAACTTTTTCTACTTTTATTTCGTCGTCCTCAATGGCCATATCAGCGGCTGCGTCAAAATTCAAGCGGTCGCCTGAATAGTTTTTAATAACAAGCAACACACCCTCTTCACTTTGGCATTCCAAAATAGCGTTGTAAACTTGGATTGTTGAGGGTGATGAAAACACATCGCCGCAAACAGCCGCATCCAACATACCTTTGCCAACAAAGCCGCCATGAGCCGGCTCGTGACCGCTGCCACCGCCGCTAATAAGCGCAACCTTACCGGATTTCTTTTCCTTACGTGTAATTATCTTGTATTTTTCGATGAGGGAAAGCTCGTTTGGATACGCCTTAACAATACCCTTGCACATTTCATTAACAACATTTTCGGTACTATTAATTATTTTTTTCATGCCTTACCTCCTAAATAATCGGCCGCTAAAATAGCAGCGTAAACGTCCTCAGGCGTTACGGCAAACGGCATGTTAACAATAGTTTCGCCGGGAGCGCAAGCAGCTTTAGCTACCTTCATGAGTTTTTCCTCAGTAAGCTCTGTTATGCCCACATCCTTCAAGCATGTAGGAAGCCCCACAGCCTTTAAATATCTAATAACAGTATCAATTTCTTCGGCAGGAGCGTTTTCAAGCAGAAGGTGAACAATAACACCAAAAGCAACCTTTTCTCCGTGGTAGTAATGATGAGTTTCTTCCAATGCGGTTAAGCCGTCGTGTACGGAATGGCACGCTGCAAGGCCGCTGGATTCAAAACCTAAACCGCTCATCAAAACGTTTGCTTCAACGATGTTTTCAAGTGCTTGCGTTACAACCCCGGATTTACAGGCCGCTATAGCCTTTAATGAATCCTCCATAAGAGTATTATAGCAGGTTTTTGCGATTGCTAAGGCAGTTAATGTGCTGTTGCCGCCGGGGATATTGTTTGCAAAGGAGCGCTCACAGGAACGTGCTTCAAAGTATGTCGCCAAAGCGTCACCCATACCTGCAACCAAAAAGCGAACAGGCGCTTTTGCGATTATTTCAGTATCTATAAGCACTAGATCAGGATTTCTTTTCATGAAGAAATATTCTACAAACTCGCCGGTTGCTGTATAAATAATAGCAAGTGAGCTTGTAGGGGCGTCGGTTGAAGCAATTGTCGGAATAACTATAACAGGCAGCTTTGTATGATATGAAGCGGCCTTTGCCGTATCTAAGGCTTTGCCGCCGCCGAGGCCGATAATTACCTCAATACTATTTTCACGAGCTATTTCAGCCTGCTTTGCAATTTCTTCCTTCGTGCATTCTTCTCCAAAATCGCTGAACATTAGTGAACATGAAGCGCCCTCCATGGCTGTGTTAAGTTTGTCGATAACACGATCTCTGTCTGCCTTAGAAGCTATAAGCAGCGCTTTTTTGCCAAATTCCTCAATGTATGAAGCTAAGTGCTTTAGCTCCCCGCCGCCCTGGATGTAACGTGATGGTGATATAAATGCCTTTTTCATTGCCATCTCTCCTTTTATTTTAGTTAGTATTTTAAAAATATAATTATTACGGTAGCAATTAAATGTATTTTTCTTTCTGTCTTAACCCCTTATTAAGGGGCGGCAATGGAAGGTAACTAGGTTATAATTAACATTATATCAAATCAATTCTGTGCAAAAAGGTAGAATCGTGGCTATTATAAGTAATTTTTAATTGTTATATTTTGATATATATTTAGATAATAGTAATTTTTTTATGTAATAATAAACAAAAAAAGCCAAACACCCTTGGCGTTCGGCTATATATTTTCATTATGAATTTATTAAGCAAGCAATCTATTTATTAGACAACTTCGGTAAACTAGCGGCTGCTACAGACTGCCCGACTCTTCTCATTTTTTCATCCGGCATCATAAGGTTAATTTTAATGTCCGGATATTCTTCGGCCATTACACGCCTTGCCTCCTGCAAAATTATGTCGCCGCCGAGCCCGCTTACAACGCGCCCTAGCAAAATTAAATGTTTAATATCGTAAAACCCGGCATAATACGGCACAGTATGCCCTAGATAAACACCTATTGTACGGTAAATCTTTTCGGCAGCCTTATCTCCGTCAGCCATTAAAGACTGAACCCTCTTAAGTTTATCAGCCAGCGCTTCAATGTTTTCAAGCTCAATACCAACCAATGGCGCAAGCCTTATTACGCTGTCTTGCGAGAAATACTTTACGCCGCAGCCTTTATCCCCGCTCCATTCATCAACAGCGCCATTATCCTGGCCGTCGCAAGGCGCAAAGGCAAACTCGTTAAGCCAGCCTTTGATGTTCCCATGTTCATCAACATATCCTCCGGCCTCACTTGTACCCATAGCTATGCCCAAAATATTTGTATCGGACAAACTCATGGCGCCTGCAAGAGCCGTTACATCTCCGTCATTACATACAACAAGAGGTACATCACCTATCTCCTTTGCGGCACGGATATAAATATCCTTAACCTCACCTTCTCGAGACTTAGGCACCTTTAGAAAAAGCGAAGCACGCATAGTCCGGTTGTTGATATAAACCCCAGCAGATGAAACACCAATAGCATCAACCCGAGGCATTTTACTTGCGGCGGTTTTCATCGCTTCAACAATGCCGTCGAAATGGTATTTGGGGTCGCTGTTTGTCTTTGGAAACCATACAACCTCTTCGCTGAAAACCGGCTCTCCGTTAACAACAGCGGATACCTTCCTGTCACTTCCGCCGGCGTCAAAACCGATACGACAGCCGTCTAAATGGCGCCCAACAGGCATTGAGCATTCATTTTCCAAAGGCCTTTCTTCATATGGAACAATCTTGATTTCAAAGTTTCTTTCGTAAATATCGGACATAAAGTTAAAATCAAAAGCTCTTTCCCCATCTGCTGCGTATACCTTTTTTAAATATTCCCCTATGAAGGAATCTCCGCAAGCATAGACACAAAACCCACCCCTAAGCCAAAGCATGGCCTTAAGCGTGCGTTCTATGTAAAATAAGGTGGCCTTTTCATAGGCAGGATCATCAATAATCCTAGTATCAAAGACCGAAATAAACCCATTTTCCCTTTCCAGCGCAATAGCAAACGGCTTAGTTGCCCTTGTTAAATAGGCTTTTGAAAAGGCGGCAAGAGGAACAAAGCTCTCGTCCAAAAGCGGAATATTTTTAACTTCAAAATCCAAACCCAAAAAATTCATAGCTTTAGCCCCCTGTTTTATTTTAAGGATAACCCTTGAAGCTATTGTCTGTCAAGTAGCTCAAGGCATTTAAGCATCATTCTTGGGTTATGGAACGGGCCTTTAAATGAGCTGCCCTTAAGCGTTTTGCACGGATTGCCGTCCTTACGTAAATAACCGTACCATTCGCCGAACTCCTTGTCTTTGAAATGTGCAAAGGCGTAGTCTGTTACGGTTTCAAACATCGTTCTGTATTTTATATCACCTGTGAGCTTATAGGCGTATAGAGAGGCAATGACCGTTTCGTTATGGGGCCACCATAACTTTTGCTCCGCTTCAAGAGGCTCAACCGGCAAACCCTTGTAATCTACAAAATAGAACAACCCACCTTCTTCCTTGTCCCAGCCTTGTGCCCATGACCAGTCAAGCATACAGACTGCTTTTTCAAGCAAGGTCTTGTCAGAGTTTTGTCCCGCAAGCTCCATAATAAACCATGCGGCTTCAATGGCGTGACCAGGGTTAACAAGGCGGTCAGCAGGGCAGAAATCGTATATTCCTCCGGTTGGTGAAACATTTTCAAGAACCGACTTAATTTCAGGCTTATAATGATAGCGAATAATATCATCAGCAAACAAAGCAGCATCTGCAAAATAATTCTTTGCGTATTTAGGATCACAATCCGCCATAATCTGCGCCACGTTCAGCATAATCATTGATGGGCCGATAGTACGGTAGCTGCGTGTTTCGGCGTAACCCTTAGGGGTGATTTTAAATGGATCGGAGGCAGGATTTGTATATATGTTTTTACATAGAGAATACACACGTCTTGCGTCTTCAATATGTTTTTCATCCCCTGTAAAGCGGAATAATTCAGCAGCACCGATAACATAAAATGTTTCGGAGAAATAATAACGCCGTTTTCTAAGGGGTCTTCCTTCCGCCGTAACCATAAAATACATACGTCCATCGGTATCAAAGCAGTGTTTATCTAAAAAGCTCTTGCATGAAAGAGCTATTTTAAGCCACTCACTGTTATCACCAAACGTATTTAAAAGAAGGCTAAAGGTGTAAAGAGTTCGCCCCTGCATCCAAACACTTTTGTCGGTTGAATAAACAGCACCTATCCTGTCCAAAGAGGTAAAAACCCCGCCGTTTTTTTCGTCCTGCATGTGTTTTGTCCAAAAGGGGATTGTGCTTTCAAGAAGCTCTGCCTGAAACAGGTTTTTATACTTTTGTTTGTCCATAAAACTACTCTCCTTTACTAAGGGATATTATAAATGTTTGCAAACAATAGATTTTGCCGAAACCTCTCTTTTCCGGGTGTTAACCTCCTCGTTACGGCGACAGTATTCATGAAACAAAACGTCAATGATAAACAAAAAGGATTGCTTAACGGCTATTGAACCGGCCTGTAAAGGACCTTCATTAACCATACACAAAAGAATCTTATCGGCCAAAGATGAGGCTGGAGATTTTTCAAACCTAGTTAATAAAACGATTTTTGCGCCGCTTTGAGCGGCAATTTTAAAAACGTCCATAATATCGGTGGTTGCGCCTGAATAAGAAAAATATAGCAATAGGTCTTTTGACGTCAGAAGTGACGTAGTCATCGCCTGCAAATGTGACTCTATGACCCAGTGGAATTTCGGAGAGACTGCCAAAAATCTAGAATAAGCGTCCATAGCAATTGCGGCTGAGCCGCCTTGCCCCATGCAAAAAACGTTTTCGGCTTCAAAGAGCATGTCAACAGTTTCGGACACGGCCGTTTCATTTAACCCATCAAGAGTTTTTGAGAGTCCTTCCATTGTATCAACGTATATTTTTTTAATTAAATCCCCAAGGCTGTCTGCAGGCGCAACCTCACCATACATGTTGTATTTGTTTACGGCAGACGCCGCTAGACTTTTCGCCAGCGACAGCTTAAATTCGTTAAAACCAAGAAACCCAAGACTTCTGCAAAACCTTGTTATTGTTGCATCGGCTACACCACAGCTTTCGCTGAGGTTACTTATAGACATATATAACGGCTCCATTTTGTTTGAATATATAAAGTCCGCAACCTTACGTTCTGCTTTAGTAAAACCGTTATACTTTTCGGTTAAAAGCGTTATAACGTCAATATCATTCTGATAGCTGTCTGCATTAATTTTTTTCATTGATAACAACCCTTTTGTCTAGTGTTTTGCCCATTTTGCAACTGCAGCTTCAATATCCGCTGCAAGCTCAATAACCTTTTGATCTTGCTCAAATACCGGCAGAAACGGAAGCCTTGGCTGGCCAAGGTTTATACCGCTGCGGAGCTTGATAACCATTTTGTTAGCGCCATACATTGACGGGAAGTCGCAAAGACGTTCTATGAAACCTAGAATTACTGCTTGAAGGTTTTGGGCTTTTACTATTTCACCGGCCGAAAAAAGCAACTCCAGCTTCATGTAAAGCTCCGGCATGGGGCCGTATGTTCCGCCGATTCCGCCGTCTGCGCCCATAATACGCCCAGCAAGATATTGCTCGTCGGGTCCGTTTAATACAAGAAAATCCTCGCCGCAAATCTCCTTAATGTGCATTATCTGATGGCTGATTTCGGCAGAATTTTTTACCCCGGCCACACGGTCGTTTTTACTCATCTTAACTGCCAGTTTATCGCTTAAGTTATAACCTGTCAATTGTGGAATGTTATAGATAAAAAAAGGTAAATCGGCGGCTTTTATTATTTCATTCCAGTGGTTTTCAATAGCTGCTTCGCTATGGCGGTAGTATATGCTGGGCACAGCGCTAATTGCGTCTGCGCCAAATGCCTCGGCGTGTTTCGCAAGCTCTATGCTATCCCTAGTTGCGGCTGCGCCTACATGAACAATCAACGTAATTTTCCCTTTACCTGCTTCGCTGGCAGCTTCAAACATACTCTTTCGTTCTTCTACTGAAAGCAAGCAACCCTCACCTGTTGAGCCGCAAACATAAAGCCCTTTTACACCTTTTTCTATATACCAGTTTACAAGACGTTTAACATTTTCGCAATTTATATTATCATTGGAGTCGTAGGCTGCGTTTAGCGCAACGATAATACCCTTAAATTTTGATGTATCAAACTTACTCATTTAAATTCTCCTCGTATAAATATAGGGTTGCTCGCCTATTTTTCTGCAAACCAAAGCAAAATGTTCTGCCATGCTTCTGGGTATTCGGCATGGTCATAATCCGGATAAATTTTTATGGATTTGGGTGCTTTTAACTTGTTATAGGCTGCAAACTGAGTTGACGGCGGGCATATGTTGTCCATCAGACCGGTATAAAAACTAACCTCATTTTTGATGTTTGTTGTATGATTTTGCAGGTCGATATAAACAAGGCGGTTAAAGAACTCTTCTTCCGTAGTATGCTCCGGGTCACGAAGCTTAAAATACAGGCGAAGCTCTTCATACGGCACTCCACCTATGTCCATATCCCACACACGCTTGTAGTCGCAAAGGAATGGGCATCCCGCTGCCGTTTTCTTAACTATACCTGAAAGTGCGGCGCAAGCGAGGCTTAAAGCTCCGCCTTGAGAAAACCCGGCAGAAAAAATTCTTTCCTCATCCACAATGTCCATGCTTTTCAGTATACGGACAAGCTGCACGGTATCTAAAAATATATTACGGAAAGCCAAATTATCGGCGCTTTCGTCACTAATGCCACGGACTATATGACCACGGAAGGTGCTGCTCTTTGTTACAAGATTGTCCTCTGAAAGGCCGGCCTGCCCTCTTACGTCAAGGGCAGCCACAACAAATCCGCCCAAAACAAATGGCAGCTTTTCATACCAATCCCTCGAATGACCTTGATACCCATGGAACATTGCCACAGCAGGAGCTTTATCGGTAAGGTTATCAGGCTTTAAAAATTTAGCGTGAACTTTTGCTCCTCCTACGCCGGTAAAATACAGGTGGTAACATTCAACGCCGGAAAGGGGAAAGTCAGCCTTTATAAGCTCGTATGCAAGACTTGCCTTATCGAGCTCCAAAAGGGCACGTGCCCAGTATTCGTCAAAGTCGCCGGGGCAGGGTGATGAACCCATATATGTTTTAAGCTCATGAAGCTTCATATCTAATGATGGCATAGTTTTCTCCTTCTAATTTAGTATAGTAAATATTAGATGTGTATTATTCCTTTACTGCGCCCATTGTAATACCGCTTGTAAAATATTTTTGGAACATAACAAAGATTACAAGCATAGGAATTGCAGCTACTGTAGCTCCGGCCATTTTATAACCGAAGTTTGGTATAATCTCCTGCATGATGCTTGCTATACCTACCATCAGGGTTTTCATATCCTTATCGGTTACGGAAACAAGCTGCCAGAGATAGTCGTTCCATGTGCTGACAAAGCTAAGAATAAACAACGCCCCTATTCCGGGTTTTGCAATGGGAAGCATTATTTGAAAGAATATGCGGTATTCGTTTGCGCCGTCGATTTTAGCAGACTCTCTAAGGCTGTTTGGAATGGTATCAAAAAAACCTTTTAACATAAACACACCAAAGGTAACAGCCACATTCGGCAGAATCATTCCAGCGTAGCTATTAGTCAGCTTAAACACATTAACAATATTAAAAAGCGGAACAATCAGTATTTCTTTAGGAATCATCAGCGAGCAAATAAAAATTATAAAGAGGATTTTGCTCCCGTTAAAATTCAGCTTGGAGAAGGCATAGGCCGCCATTGACGCAAAAAGAACTATAAGACCTGCCGCAACAAGGGAAACAAAAATACTGTTAAACATCCATCGAATTGCAGGCTGTTGATTAAAAAGGTCGGTGTAGTTTGCGGTTGTGGGGTTTGAAGGCCACCAGTCAGGCGGGATTTTAAAAATGTCTGTGCTTGTTTTAAACCCGCTGATAAACAGCCAGTAAAGAGGAAAAATGCTAAGTAAGGCGCCTAAGGTTACGATAATATTACTGGCAAGGTCTAAAGGCTCTAAGTTTTTAATCCTGTTAAAATAGCTTTTCATGTTAACCCTGCTCCTTTCTAAGCATCATTATAACCTGAGGCAAGGACAACACTAAGGCAATAGCAAACATAATTACGCCGATAGCCGAAGCGACGCCCAACTTATCAAACTTAAATGCGTTCATATACAGATAATACATCATTGTAACAGTTGCGTTGTTTGGGCCGCCGTCTGTTAGAAGCTGAATAACAACAAATATTTTCAAAGAGTTTATTATGTTTATAACAAGAAGGTACAGCGTTGTTGGTTTAACAAGTGGGATAATTATTTTAAATATCTTTTGCCCTCTTGTTGCGCCGTCAATAGAGGCGGCTTCAAGAACATCACCCGAAATACCAATCATAGCCGCAATATATAAAATAATTGCCTGACCTACGTTGGTTGTAAATGTAATAAAAATAATCGTAGGTAAAACAAGAAACCTGTCGCCGAAAAAGTTTGTTCCCGCCATTGCCGTGTCGGACAAGAGATAAGGAATAAGCCCCACAGCCGGATTGAGCAGAAAGTTCCAAACCATACTCATAACAACCATCGAAACCATAATAGGTATATAATAGGCTCCTCGGATAAAAGAAACATAACGGCTGTTTTTATCAAAAATTGCAGACGCTACAAAAAGCGCAAATAAAAGAGTCAGAGCAACAATACAAACTACAAATATTATAGTATTACTTACAGATTTCATAAAAACAGGGTCGCTGAACAAGGCCTTGTAGTTATCAAGCCCGGCAAAGCGCTCACCAGTAAACGAAACCTTATAAAGGCTAAGGCGGATACCCTCAAAAATTGGGTAAACCATAAAGACTAAAAACAGCAGTATTTGAGGAAGCACAAACGAATACCCGGTCAAATTTTCCTTCCAACTGTAAGTCCCTTTGAATTTTAAAAACATTCTGCTTTCCAAGCGAATCACTCCTTTGCACTATCGCTATGCAGACTAAAGAGAGTTTCTATGCCGCAGCAGAGGAAACAATCCTCTGCTGCAACATATGCTTTAAGCTGATTTATTTATTTAGAAGCACAGAATCCTTTCTTGCTTCCTCAAGCACCTTATTAGCGCCGGTCTGATAATCTGCAAGGGCTTGTTCAGGGGTTTTTTGGCCTGTATAAACAGCCTGAAGTTCTGGGAAGAGAACCTGGCGAAGCTCTGTATAACCGGGAAGGTTCCCTGTAAAGTTAAAAATGTATTGTGCATTTTTGTCATATGCCGCAAAAATTGGTTTTTCGGCCTTAAAGGCTTCAGCAACAGAAGCTCTGACGGGAACGCCGTTTTTAGAGGATTTAACAAGCTCAGGATCTGAGCTGTAGAACTTTACAAAGTCCTTTGCAACTTGAATACGGTCAGCATCCTTTGTATCAAAGAGGTATGAGCCTGTGATGTATGTAAAGGTAAGCGGAGCGTTTTCGCCGGGTATATTTCCAAGGCGTATGTCAAATTTCGGAACTGTTCCATTTTCCATATCAATTAAAGCGTTGTTGTAAAGTACTGAGTTTGAAAAGCTGATAGCAATCTTTTGATTGAGGAACAGGGTGTTACAGTCATTGGACGTTACAGACTCAGGGCTGGGGTTTGTAAGGCCGTTTTTAACAAGATTGTTCATGTAGTTGAGTGCCTTAAGACCATTTTCGTCGTTGATGATAACTTTGCCGTCCTCGCTGAAAAATTTGTTGCCGTACATTCTTAAATAAGCAAGGTTCCAAGTATCTGCCTGATTGTTTTTAGCAAACATACTCATAGGATATACATCTTTTGGCAGCTTTTCTTTAAGCGTATTTAAAACTGTCAGGTATTCGTCGATTGTCCATGTTTTGATTTCGTCAGGGGCACCCATCATGCTTTCAAGACCGGCTTGTTTAAAAAGGTCTGCATTATAAGCCATTGTTCCAGGCATTTGGAAGAACGGGTATATATAAATATTATCGCCGAATCTGCAGCCTTCGAGAATTTCAGGGCTGATGTCTGCTTTGGCAGCTTCATCAAACAGCTCGTCAACAGGAAGGAAAACACCCTTGTGGGAAAGAGAACCTACTGTGAATACGCCCTCGAACAGAATGTCGGGTTGAGAACCTGTACGGATACTTGTTGAGATCTTTTCGTCACGTTGTTCTCCGGGAACAACCTCAACCTTAACAGTAACATTTGCATTGTCATATTGCTCTGAAAACTTTTGAGCCGCATATTTAAAGAAGCTGTCATAATCGGCTCCAGGTTCGTTGCCGTCAAGTACGCCTTTCCATTGCGGGGTCAGCCATAGGGTTATAGTTATGTCTTTTTTGTCGACTTTTGCCGGTTCTGCTGATTTTTCAGGTGTTGTGCTGCTTGCGGATGTTGGTGCCGGTGTACTTGGTGAACCGGTTTCCTTTTTTGCACAGCCAGTAAAAAAAGCAAATACCATTAGTGCAGAGATAAATAATGCAATTGATTTTTTCATTTTTATCATGCCTCCTAATAATTTTATTTTTTTGTTTATTGTAACACTATAATTATATCAAAATTAAAAAAATTTTCAATAATAATAATTTATGAAAATTTTTTTAATT
>CAZEYG010000010.1:0-15053 GCA_964516575.1 uncultured Defluviitaleaceae bacterium | reverse complement strand
TCCCTATCAAGATTCATTCCTGGTATTTTCACAAGCTTTTTAGTAAAATGAAAATTAATTTTTCTCTTATCAAAATCGATTTTTCTACGATTTTCGAGTTTTGTCCTAGTCATCTCTCGGGCTACCTTTATAAAGCGGTTTTTAGCTACAAAGCCGTTTACTACTGTCAGTGGGCCGCCAATACAGCCGCCTATGCAGGCTAACCCTTCGATAAACTCAACGTCCTCGAGCTGCCCGTTTTCAACCTCCTCCAAAACCTTCTCCACGTTTTCAACGCCATCAACCGATATGGCGTTGTCAGTATAAATGCCCTTACTTTCGCCGCCTGAAACTGCCCAGTCAATACCCTCCATACTGCATTGCATAAGGTTTTCCACATGTGTTAAGTTACTAATTTTGGTCCTAATCTGAGGAAATATTTCTCTCATTGATATTACGCCGTCGATTTCAGACTTTTCTACACCAAGAGGGCTTTGAGCATATGTATTTTTAGCCGCACATGGACTAATAAAGTAAACATTTATATCCTCACGTTTTATTCCACGTTTTTCGATGATGTCTTTTGCCATAATCGCAGCAGCCTCAACAGGAGCTATTATCGGCAACACATTATCTATAAGCGACGGATACCTCATGCATATAAGCCGCATAATAGCCGGACATGCAGAAGAAATAATAGGTCTTTTCAGTGAGCTTGTTTTTATAAGCTCTCTCGTAGCTTCCGTAACAAGCTCAGCGGCATAAGAAACCTCAAACACATCATCAAACCCCATGCTTTTTATGGCAGTAAGAATAACGTTAACATCCGTAACATTTTTAAACTGGCTATAAATAGTAGGCGCAGGTATAGCCACCTTAAACTTATCGTTTTTTAGAATATCCATTGTGCTTGTATTTGCATTTTTAGCATGGTGAGAACATACCTTTATGCATAAGCCGCAGTCTATACACTTTTGGCTGTTTATAACCGCCTTGCCGTTTCTAACCCTTATAGCTTGTGTTGGGCAGCGCTTAATACAATCAGTACAGCCAATACATTTATCCTCTACCAATGAAACGGAATGAATATACTTTTTCTCCATAATTTCACCGCCTCTTAGCAATAAAAACTAAGTCTTGCTTTCAGCTCACAAGTTAACTGCTATCTCAACAGTAGTTCCAACGCCTAACTCTGATGTTATATTTAAAAAATCAGAATTTTTTTTCATGTTAGGTAAACCCATTCCGGCGCCAAAACCTAAATTTCTAACTTCGTCAGAGGCCGTTGAATACCCCTCAGTCATGGCAAGGTCAATGTCTGGTATGCCCGGCCCTTTGTCTTTAAGTAAAATTACTACCTTATCGGGTAATATCTCTGCCTCAATAACGCCGCCGTTTGCGTGAATAACCATGTTTATTTCGGCCTCATACATAGCTATAGCAATCTTTCGTATAATATCTGCTGGGATACCAAGCTGCTTTAATGTTTTTTTTAGGCTGCTGGATGCTTCACCTGCACTGCTGAAATACCCATCAACTACCTCATAACTTAATTTCATTATTTAGCTCTCCCCTCCTAAGCCTTTGGAAAAGAGTAAGCCACTTGAATTAAACATATACTGGTTCGTCGTTAGTATAACAATAGACATTTCTTCAGCGCATTCTAAAATCTCGCTTGTTGGTTTTTTACCCCTGACAAAACAAATTGCCTTAATATCCATCATTTCAGCCGTACGCACAACCTGCATATTAACAAGCCCGGTTAAAAGCATAGGCTTTTCCATCGAAACAGAGGCTAACACATCACTCATCAAATCAGCAGCACAACATGATTTCACTTCAACATCCAGATTATCGTCGCAAGTAAGAACATCTGCATGTAATATTTCCTTAACCTCTCTAAGCAGCATATATCCCCCGCCTTTCTCTACTGCACAACGTTAAACAAAACACTTATATAAACCTAACAATAACTCAATTTACAATAGATTAAAAGTGTAATTTACAGGAAAGCCAATTAAATAATTCATCAATTCGTATTCTTTGCTGCTCCATTGTGTCTCTGTCTCTTACTGTAACAGAGTTGTCCTCAATGGAATCAAAGTCGTAGGTAATGCAATAAGGCGTGCCTATTTCGTCCTGACGTCTGTATCTTTTGCCAATTGAGCCGGCGTCGTCGTATTCACAGTTAAAAAATTTAGAAAGCTCTGCATATATTTTTTCTGCGCCCTCACTTAGTTTTTTTGATAATGGAAATACAGCAGCCTTAACAGGCGCAAGAGCCGGATGAAAACGCATAACAACCCTTGTATCACCTTCTGTAACCTCTTCCTCATCATAAGCGTCGCAAAGGAAGGCAAGGGTAACTCTATCGGCTCCAAGGGAAGGCTCTATACAGAACGGCACATATTTTTCGTTTGTATTAGGATCAAAGTATGACATATCCTGGCCAGATTGATTTTGATGCTGCATAAGGTCGTAATCTGTTCTGTTAGCAACCCCCCAAAGCTCACCCCAGCCAAAGGGGAACAAAAATTCTATATCTGTTGTAGCTTTGCTGTAATGGGAAAGCTCTTCCTGACTATGGTCACGAATACGCATACTTTTCTCTTGCATAGAAAGAGCCTTAAGCCAGTCTATGCAAAACTTCTTCCAATATTCAAACCAGTCCATGTCTGTTCCGGGTTGACAGAAAAACTCCAGCTCCATTTGCTCGAATTCTCTTGTCCTGAATATAAAGTTGCCGGGAGTTATCTCGTTTCTAAATGACTTGCCTATTTGACCTATGCCAAAGGGTATTTTTTTCCGTGATGTGCGTTGTACGTTTCTGAAATTAACAAATATACCCTGAGCTGTTTCCGGACGAAGATAAACAACGTTTTTGCTGTCCTCAGTAACACCGGCATGGGTTTTAAACATAAGATTAAACTGACGTATATCAGTAAAGTTTTTAGACCCGCAATTAGGGCACTTTATGGATTTTTCGTCTATATAACTTTTCATTTGCTCGTTTGACATGCTTTCCACAACGTCGCTAAGGCCAAATTCCGCAATAAAATCCTCTATCAGCTTATCGGCACGGAAACGCTCCTTACATTCCTTACAATCCATAAGCGGGTCGGAAAACCCGCCTACATGACCGGAGGCAACCCATACTTGGGGGTTCATTAATATAGCGCAATCCACGCCTACGTTAAAAGGCGACTCCTGAACAAATTTTTTCCACCATGCTTTTTTTACATTATTTTTAAGCTCTACGCCTAAGGGGCCGTAATCCCACGAATTAGCAAGGCCGCCATAAATTTCTGAGCCCGGGTAAACAAAACCCCTGCTTTTACAAAGAGCAACTATCTTCTCCATAGACTTTTCCACTAACAAATCCCTCCAGCTTATATGCTAAACGGCCTACATTAAAAGTCGTTAAAAATAACGTCTTGAACCATGCAAACCAAATCCAACATTTGCTTTTCACATTCAATAAATATTTTAGCGTTATCGTTCAAAATAATATCAAAATACATCTTACTAATATGTTTCTCCTCTTCAAAAGAAACTCCTTTATTTTCAATAAGCTTGGCCTGATATTCAAGTTGTGTTTTTCTGAAATAAGAAACCTTATCCGATAATTCCTTATCAGATGCAATAATCTCTTTGTATTTTTTATATTCTATATAACAAGCGCTGTTGGTTATTGCTGCTGCCAGTTCGTTTGCGGCGCTTATTACCTTTTCCATAAGAACGCCCCCTTAAACCTCCATTATAATCGGCAGAATCATAGGACTTCTTTTAGTCTTTTGCCATAAAAATTCTCTAAGGGTATCCTTTACGAGGTTTTTCATATATGACCATTCGGTGATATTTTTTTCCTCGCAGCGCATTAAAGCCTGGTTTACGACGCTCTTTGCTTGATCCATCAAGTCTTCCGATTCTCTTACATAAACAAAACCACGGGATATTATATCTGGTCCAGCCATAATAAGCCCGGTTTCTTTTTCAATCGAAACAACAACAATCATAAGGCCGTCCTGAGACAAATGTCTTCTGTCTCTAAGCACGATGTTTCCAACGTCACCTACTCCAAGGCCGTCAACGAAAACCTGACCGGAAGGTACAGTTCCGTTTTGTTTTGCGGAATTTTCTGTTAACTCCAAAACCTCACCTGTGCTCATAAGGAAAATATTTTCCTTTTTCATACCCATTTCAATTGCAACTTCCTTATGCTTTTTTAAATGTCTGAATTCTCCGTGAATGGGCATTAAATATTTAGGCTTCACAAGGGCATGAAGTAGCTTTATTTCCTCTTGCTTTGCATGGCCGGAAACGTGAACCTCCATAAGCCCCTCGTAAATAACCTCGGCGCCTTTTTTCATAAGCTCATTTATTACCTTAAATATTGTTTTTTCGTTTCCGGGTATTGGTGAAGCGGAAATTATTATTTTATCGCCGGGTTTTATTTCTATTTGCTTATGCTCTGAAACCGCCATCCTTGATAAAGCCGCCATAGGTTCGCCCTGGCTGCCTGTTGTTATAATAACAACCTTGCTGTCAGGCAGGTTTTTTATCTCTGATATTTCGATAAGTGACGTAGGGGGTAAATCCAGATAACCCAACTCACTAGCTGTTTTTACGGCGTTTAACATGCTCCGTCCCACGACGGCAATTTTTCTTTTATGCCTTATGGCTGAATTGATGATTTGCTGTATTCTGTGAATATTAGAAGAAAAAGTAGCAACCATTATACGCTTGTTTACGCTTTGCTCAAAAATCTCTTCAAATATTGGCCCAACAGACCGTTCGGACATTGCGTACCCTTTTTCTTCAATGTTTGTGCTTTCGCAAAGGAACAAAAGCACCCCTTGCTTCCCAAGCTCCGCAAACCTAGGAAGATCTATTGATTCGCCTTGAATAGGCGTATAGTCAACTTTAAAATCCCCTGTGTGAATTACAACACCTACGGGAGTAGATATAGCAAGAGCGGCTGAATCCGCAATACTGTGGGTTGTTCTGATAAATTCAACCTTAAAATTACCTACGCTAACAACATCTCCACCGCTAACACACTTAGTATCGGCTACAAGGCCGTGCTCTTTCAGTTTGTTTTCCAAAAGACCAAGAGTCAACCGTGTGCTATAAATTGTTACCGGCAGATCACGTAAAATGTACGGTATAGCGCCTATATGATCTTCGTGCCCATGAGTCAGGAACAATCCACGAACCTTGTCCTTGTTTTTTACCAAATAAGAGAAATCAGGTATTACCAAATCAATACCCAACATATCGTCCTGTGGAAAAGCAACGCCGCAGTCAACAATTATAATATCGTTTCCATATTCCAACACGGTAATGTTTTTGCCGATTTCTTGCAGCCCGCCCAATGCAAAAACTTTTAATTTACCTTTTTTTGCAGCCAAAAAATAAACACCTCCAAATAAAATAGTATTTTATACCAAAACAAAACATTCCAGCCATACGAACCGGCCGGAACGTTTAAAAGTTATAATAAAGTAGTTAGATTTCAATATCGTAGTTGTCGTTGTCGCCTTGGAAAAGTTTTGCGGCCTTTTCAAATTCTGCTTCGTCGTCTATAATGCTGTAATAGGATTCTGTGTCTGAAACGGAAACTTCTTTTAATATTTCGGCTTCGGCCTCGTCGTCATCGGCGTAAGCGCTTTCCACAACAAGAATGTAATTTACGCCGTCGCATTCGCAGGCATCAACTACTACAAATTCCACCTCTTTGCCGTTGTCGTCAACCATCGTTATTATTTCATCTTCAACGTCAAAATCCTCAAAATCTTCAAACTCATTGTAATCATTATCGTTATTGCCCATTTTTAACTTCCTTTCGTTTTTTCTTCTTTCTTTTTTGCGTCAACCGTAAGTTTATGTCTGTTAGCTTCCATAAAGCCTTGTAAAATAAACACGGCTGCCATTTTGTCTATAACCATATCCCTTTCTTTTTTGGAAAGATGGGTAAGATTTCTGCTTGCGCCGACGGTACTAAGGCGCTCGTCCCAAAGCACTACAGGAATACTTTTAAAATTCCTTTCCAACCTCTCCTTAAAAAGAAGGGTTTTTTCGCAGCGCTTGCTGATAGAGTTATCCAAGTTTTTAGGATAACCTAAAACAATTAATGAGACGTCGTATTGTTTTATTAGTTCCTTAAGCCGGAAAATGCTTTTTTTTATGCTCTCTTCATTATCCCGAAATATTACCTCAAGGCCCTGAGCTGTAACAGCCAAAGGGTCACTTATAGCTACGCCGATAGTTTTTTCGCCGTAGTCCAGAGCCATAGCTCTTATAATGCTCATTATTTAATACCTTTTATATAAAATTTAATAATTTCTTCTAAAAGCTCATCCCGCTCCAACTTGCTCATTTTTTTTCTGGCGTCTTTGTGGCTTGTAATGTATGTAGGGTCGCCTGACAAAATATACCCAACTATTTGATTGACAGGATCGTAGCCTTTTTCTTTTAGAGATTCAAAAACATCTAAAAGTATCTTTCTTGGCTCGTTTTTTAAAGCCTTGTCAACGTCGACAAATTTTTGAGTTTCAAATAAGTTACCATTTCCCATACATTATCACCTCTGCTCGCCTAATTAACCCAAATATATTACTAAATAATACCATACATTTTGATAATTTGCAAATTACTTTTATGTTACACAAAGTATTACGGCGACAATTAAATCTTACAACTATTTTATCGCCGAAAGCCCCTTTTAAGGGGTAGTATTAACAAATATATTAATTCACTAACGTAGATATTATTTTATTTATAACGTTCTGACTGGATGCCATCTCCTGCTTAAGGTAGTTTGTGGTATGCCCTGTATAAACATTGATGCCTTTAACAGATTCAGGGCTTACTGCTTCGTACAGCACATCCATTCTTTTACCTACAAACCTTTGTCTGAATTCATTTTCAAGCTTTTCGCTGAGAGTAATAAGCCTTTTGCTGCGCTCGTTTTTTACGGAGGCTGATAACTGCTCAGGCATCAAAGCCGCTCTTGTTCCCTTTTTTTTGGAATAAGGGAATACGTGAATTTTACTAAGCTTTGTTTTTTCGGCAAAGTTATAGCTTTCTAAAAAATCCTCTTCCGACTCACCCGGAAAGCCAACAATTATATCTGTTGTAACTGATACGTTATCGTAGGAGCTTCTAAGCAGGCCTACGGCATATTCATATTCCTCGGCCGTATAGTTCCTGTTCATGCGTTTTAAGGTTTTGTTACATCCGCTTTGCAGGGATAGATGAAAATGGTCGCAAACCTTTGGCAAACCTTTTAGTTCATCAATACTTTGCTCTGTTATAAACGTAGGTTCAATAGAGCTTAAACGGATTCTCTCAATGCCCTTTACCTCGTGAACCGCTTTCATAAAATCAATAAGGCTTGTACCTTCTAAATCCTTCCCAAAAGAGGAAACATGTATACCTGTAAGCACTACTTCTTTAAACCCATTATCTGCCAGCCGTCGTACTTCCTTTAATGCCTCTTTAGGCTCTCTGCTCCTGACCCTGCCCCTTGCGTAAGGAATAATGCAGTAAGAGCAAAATTGGTTGCAGCCTTCCTGTATTTTCAAAAAAGCTCTTGTACGGTTTTCAAAATTGTTGACTGTAAGCTCCTCAAATATACTTTCGCTGTTAATGGCAGAGACGATGTTTTTAACGCCACCTTCGGCACAGTAGCCTTCCACCATATCAACAATTTGGGCTCTGTCTTTTGTTCCGACTACGATATTTACTCCTTCGATGTTAGAAACCTCATCTGGTGATACCTGGGCATAACAGCCCATAGCAACTACTATGCCGTCGTTGTTTCTAGCTTTCGCCCGCCTGATAATCTGCCGGGATTTTTTATCTCCAAGGTTTGTTACTGTGCAGGTATTTATAATATATACATCGGCGAAATCATCAAAATCCGCCGGCTCATAACCTCGTTCCAAAAACAGCTTTAAAACCGCTTCCGTATCATAGGCGTTAACCTTGCAGCCTAAAGTATACGCCGCAACGCGCTTTTTATTATTCATTTTGTAGTTCCTTTTCTTTATGCTTTTGTACGCTTTTCTACCCTTTTAACACACATTTCCGGGCTTTTATAGGTTTGGCAGGTAGGGCAGCTAAGGCACTTATCTATCGGTTCGCCGGTTTTAAGCTTTTTAATCCATCTGCAATCGACAATAAAACCTCTGCCAACGGCAACAAAATCCGCCTTATCCTTATTAAGTAATTCCATGGCCATATTAATAGTATTAACGCCGTACACAACCATAACCGGCACGGTTAAACTTTTTCTGATTTGAGAGCCCATAGCTGTAACAAAACTAAACCCACTGCTTTCATCAAACTCTAGGTCATCGGGTTTGTCTTTTGTTAACCCATAGGAAACAGAAATATAGTCGGCTCCAGCGGTTTCATAAGCCTTAGCATATTCTGCAGAGGTTTTAACATCCGGTACATTACCCGGCGTCCTTACGCCGATGATAAAACCGTCACCAACTGCTTCCCTAACTGCCTTAATAATATCCACGCCGAATTTGCTTTTCTGGATACCATATTCGTCTGTGCGTTTATTAACTTCGGGCGAAAGAAACTGGTTAATCAAATATCCGTGGCAGCTATGAATTTCTACGCCGTCGTAACCTGCTATTTTGGCACGTCTTGCGGCGGCGGCAAACTTTTCAGTAACATCTCTAATATCATCAAGGCTCATACCTCTTGCGGATTGTTTACCGTCGTTATAATCTGATGGAGCTATCGGCTCGCCGTCTATAGTTTTTATGCCAGCATGATGTATCTGTAAGACACAAGCTACGCCGTGTTTATGTATAGCTTTACTTATTTTACTAAGGCCGTCAATAAATTTATCGTCCCAAATGCCAAGCTGCTTTGCGTTTAACTTGCCGTTTTTGCATATGCATGTGGCTTCAACTATAATTAACCCACTTCCACCTTCGGCCATATTCTCATAATGAGTTACGTTTCTGTCTGATACAAAGTTTCCTTCATCAGCGTACCCAAAACAAACCATAGGCGCAACAACAAGCCGGTTGTTAATCTCAATTCCGTTAACCTTAACCGGCTCAAGCAGTTTTTGACTATCCTTATTTAATTCCATTTTTGTCCTCCTCACTTAGAGCCTGCTTTAATAGCTTAATGGCTAAATAGCTTTAAAGCAGGCCGGCTTCCTTCGCTATTATAAAAATCTTTAAACCTCACAATCAATTAACGCCTTTGAGCTTTCCATTTCAACCAAAATAATATCTTCGCCTATTTGCTTTACAGAGCTCCAGGGAATTTTATACTCCTGATCTCTGCCGAACATGCCGAAAACCTTACCCGGCCCAGGCACAATAAGTGATTTTATAGTACCCTCAACAATGTCTATTTCAACATCACAAATAAAACCAAACCGGCATCCGTCTTTTATGTTTATAACTTCCTTCTGGCGCATGTCATATATTCTTACCATAACATATCACTCCACAAATACGTATATAAAAATATATGCGCCGTGGCTTAATGGTAGAATATTCAACTATACACAACACGGCATTAATGTTATTTAGAGCTTATCCCTAAATTAAAAATCTAGTCATTTTCCTGTCAAATTGCACAATACTTCGTCAGAGACTCCTCACATACAAGCCATAAGTATGCTCGTCGCCGCTTCCTCGTCTTGTGTAATTTGACGACGGAAACTGACTTCGTGTATAATTAGGGATAAGCTCTTAATATGTCATGGGTTTTCTTATCCGTCTTTTACGCAACTTTATGAATGTAACAATAAGCATTTCAATGATTGCCCTAAGCATCTGATAAACAGTCCATTTGTTTGGCCTTGCTTCCATGTTTGTTATGTCGTTAACCTCTGCAATTTCGTTTTTGGCCTTATCGATAACCTTGTCAACTATTTGCGCTAAAGCTTCTTTGTCTAAGTATTCGTCGTAAATAGGGCTGCCTTCATATTCATACTCTCTTAAAACGTCTAAAACAAATGGGTATAACTTTCTGCTTATCTCCGAAAGAATCATCTTTACATACTCCAGCTCTTCTTCGGTGCTCATCTCGGGTTGTTGGGGCATGTTTTCCATGGGCATGTTTTCCATGGGCATGTTTTCCATAGGCATGTTTTCCATAGGCATATTTTTCATGGAGCCATTTTGCATAGGCATATTTTCCATATGGCCATTTTCCATAGGCCAGCCTTCATTACCCATATCTTCTGTCATATCAAGCTCGTCAAGAGGCATTAACGGCGGCGGAAACAATTCGTCGGCAAACATTTCATTTATAAGCATGTCATCATCGGAAACTGAGGCAGCGGTTATTGAATTTCCGGTTAGCTTAAGCATGTCTGATGAATTAAAAAGCTCTTTATTATGCGCTTGCATTACGTCTATACTTCCGCTTCTTTTAGATCGTCTGTACATAAGAAAATCCATAACAAGCTCCTCAATGTCGCTCATTATTTCTTCATAATAATACATCGTACTACCCCCTAAATATTTAGCATTAATACTTGCAATATATGCTAAACAATTTAAAAGGTGAACGTCCTTGATTATTATTGACCTTAAAGCCGGCTCTTAATACTGCAGTATAGTCTGCACATTATAACCTTTAAGCAACTCCCTGCCCTTAAGCCCCAAAAGCTCAACGAGGAATACTATTGCGGCAACCTCTCCGCCCATCTCTTCTATAAGCTCTACCATGGCCTTACATGTGCCTCCTGTTGCTAAAAGGTCGTCTACAATAACTACCTTCTCCCCCTTTTCAATAGCGTCTACATGCATTTCAATAGTAGCCGAGCCGTACTCCAAAGCATAGGATTTTTGCACTCTTTCAAACGGCAGCTTGCCTGATTTCCTTATGGGCACAAACCCTTTGCGAAGTTTGTATGCTACCGGCACGCCAAAAATAAAACCTCTGGATTCCGGACCAATAACGGTTTTAAAATCAACACCTTCAAGCCTGTCTGATATTTGGTCTACGGCAATTTGCAAATAATCTGCATTTTGCAGTATAGGGGTTATGTCTCTGAAAATAATACCCTTTTCAGGAAAATCGGGAATAGTCCTCATAACCTTTGATAAATCCATAAAAATCCTCCTTAATTTGTTCTTTTATAAAGCCTGATATAAATTAAAATCCTTAATCCTTAGCTGAACCGATACATCATTATTATACTCGTTTATATCTATTGAGTAAACAACGTCAATACATAAATCCACATTTCTAAGAACACCACACATTATTTTGTCACATTCAAGCTCCGGGTAAATATCCAGCAAGCGGTTATAAAGCAAATCCACCATATCAAAGGATATGCCTTTAGTCTTTTTCCCGGAAATGTCATCTAGGAAAGTAAATATAACGGTATGTTTTTCCTTTATAACCTTAAGCTCTGTTATTTCCAGACCTTTTGTAACGAACAAAGGCTGCTTGTTGGCTTTGCCAAACGGCTCCAGCCGTTTAAGCTCTTCCGCAAGTTTGTATGTAACCTGACTTAACGTAAGCTCACCGTCAAGCCAAACCTTTTCTATAAGCTCCTCATCGGTCAGCAAGCAATTTTCATTTATAAGCCTTATAAATTCATCAATGTTTTCTTTTTTCATCGTAAGCCCGGCAGCCATAGGATGCCCCCCGAACCGCACAAGGAGATGCTTAAGTTTGCAAAGCTCTTCAAATATGTTATAACCTTCTATAGAGCGGGCAGAACCCTTGACAGTATTTGAGCCTTCTTTTGCTTCTCCGCCCTCGTTGCAATCCGTAAGAACAACTACCGGACGGTACATTCGCTCCTTTAAGCGCCCTGCAACTATACCGGCAATGCTTTCATGCATATCGCAATCGTAAATTACAATAACCGGCTTCAACTCACTATTTTCTAATTGGGACAAAGCATTTTCCGTAGACACCGAGGTTAAGTATTTTCGTTCTTCGTTTAAATCCGCCAGCATAGCGGCCAAATAAGATGCCCTTTCGGCGTTGTCGGTAGTAAAAAGCTCTACCCCAATCTCTGCAAGCAAAAGCCTGCCGGAAGCGTTTATACAAGGCCCTATAATGAAGCCGACGCAAAAGCTGTTTATACTTTTCTCCCCATAACCCCGAACCTTCAAAAGCTCATACAAACCCAAGTTTATCTGCTTGTTTTTGTTTAGAATATCAAGGCCGTTCTTTGCTATAACTCTGTTTTCGTCTAATAAATCCACTACGTCACAAAACGTTGGCAACATTGCAAGGGTTAAAAGCTCGTTATGTAAATCAAAGGCCAAACCGTTAGATTTATGAAACTCTAAAGCAAACTTAAAAGCAATCCCCCCCGCACACAGCATTTTAAACGGATATTCACAAAGCCGTTGCTTTGGGTCTATTACTGCATCTGCCGGAGGAAGAATTTCTGTAACATTTCCTTGCCCGTCGTCTGAAAAGGTCGGCTCGTGGTGATCCATAATAACGACAGTAAGGCCTTTTTCTTTTGCATAAGTTACTTCATCAATAGACGTTATGCCGTTGTCGCAGGTTATAATAAAATCTACACCAACACCTATAAGCTTATCTATAGCTGAAATATTTAACCCATAACCTTCCTTTTCTCTGTGGGGTATGTAATATATAACGTTTGCGCCGAAGGATTTTAACGTTTTATATAAAATCGACGTACTTATTATTCCGTCAACATCGTAGTCGCCGTAGATAGCTATTTTTTTTCTAAGCAGCGCCTGCTCGGTTATTAAGCGGACAGCCTTAGAAAAATCCTTCATTGTATTAGTATCATGTAAAAAGTCTATTTGGGGATATAGATATTTTATCGCCGTATTTTTTGTTCTTATGCCCCTGTTAACCATAACCTGAGCCATAATCGGGCTTACATTGATTGTTTCAGACATTAGCCCGATATCTGCCGGTTCCTTGCGAATACTCCAGATAGCCATATGTACTCCTGTATATTAATTATTGCCATGCTTTAATACACATTTTATATTATTTGGATGATAATTGCAAATTTATGCAGAGTAATATTTAAAAATAGGTATAAACTATAGTTATTCAACTAAGATTCTATTACCCCGGCATTGAAAAATCATTATTCACTGCCACCGTAATAAATACTTATTATTCATAAGGAGCATTATATATGAAAAAGACTATCGGTTTAATTATAAGCTGTTTTTTCCTATGCAGCAGCTTATTGAGTACTTTTAGTATGCCTGTATACGCCAAGGATGAATCCGGCGAACCCGCCAGTAGCGAGAAACCAAAGGTAGAGGCTTTAGGTGCTGTGCTTATTGACGGAGAAACTGGACGTATATTATGGGGCAAAAACGAAAAACAACCTATGGCTATGGCAAGCACAACTAAAATTATGACTGCAATTATAGCGTTGGAAAATGGAAACATGAACGATATTGTTACGGTATCTAAGCGGGCTGCTGCTGCGCCTGATGTACAATTAAACTTAAAGCCCGGGGAAAAAATGGAGCTAATGCAGCTTATGTATGCTTTAATGCTGATGTCTTATAACGATGCGGCTATTGCGATAGCTGAGCATGTCGGCGGCAGCGTAGAAAACTTTTGTGTTATGATGACAAGTAAGGCAAAAGAGCTAGGCGCTTTGGATACTGTATTCGAGACGCCTAATGGGCTTGACCACGGCGACCATCATTCAACCGCTTATGATATGGCTCTTATAACTAACTATGCGCTTAACAACAATAAATTCAAAGAAATAATAACAACGCCGTCTATTACAATTAAAAGCGACAAGCAAACTTATGATTTGGTGAACAGAAACAGACTGTTAAACGAGTTTGCCGGAGCTATCGGAGTAAAAACAGGTTTTACGGGAAAAGCAGGCCACTGCTTTGTAGGTGCTGCAAAACGGGATGACATGACGCTTATATCCGTTGTATTAGGCAGCGGTTGGGGTAACAAAGGTAAGGAGCAAAAATGGGTAGATACAAAAAGCCTGCTAAACTATGGGTTTGATAATTTCCGATACCAAAACATAATAAGCCAAAAGGACAAAGCGGCTACAGTTTATATCGACAGATCAAAAACACCGTCCGTTGATGTTTATTTCAGCGAGGGATTAAAACTTCCCCTTACAAAGGAAGAAGCCGAAAACATGACAGTGGAATTGACCTTACCCGAATCGGTTTTAGCGCCGGTTTTCAAAGAACAACCTCTTGGAACGGCAAAGATTTTGATAGGCGGAAGGGTTTATAAGGAAATACCTCTTTTAGCCGGCGATGAAGCGTTACGCCATGACTTAAAAACCTCCATGGAAAAGCTAATAAACTGCTGGTTTGAAATGGGCACAAACAATAAGGTTGAGGTTGTTTTGCCGGAGTTTTAATAATTGCTTCTTACTTTTGATATAAAAGAAGCCCGGATGGTTTGCCGGGATCAGATTGTCAACAACTAAGTTTTTTAGGTTTTAGCGTCGCAGACTTTAAACGTTTGGGTGAATTTATTTCGCCCAAACGCAAAGAAATGCCGTAATGACACCATAGGCGGCATATAGACATTTCTTCGATAAGTACTCGACAAAGTGGCGAAGCCACTTTGTCGACAGTCTAAGCCTGGCTGGTTTGCCGGGCTTCGTCCTTATTTGTTCTCTTTTTCAAGCTCTTTCTTTCTTGCTTCAATAACCTTTTGCTGAACCTCATTAGGCGCTTCCTCATAACGCTCAAACTTCATAGTGAATGAGCCTCTGCCTTGGGTCATTGAACGTAAATCCGTAGCATATTTAAACATTTCAGCCATAGGAACCTCGGCGGATATTTTCTGATATTTTCCTTCTTTACCCATACCAAGAATACGGCCACGGCGTTTGTTCATATCGCCCATAATATCACCTGTGTAGTCGTCAGGCACAGTAACCTCAACCTTTGCAATCGGTTCAAGGATAGCGGGTTTTGCTTTTAAGAACGCATCTTTAAACGCCTGAGTAGCAGCCATTTTAAACGCCATTTCGGATGAATCAACTTGATGATAAGAACCGTCAACCAATATTTATTTAATACAAACAACAGGATAACCGTAAAGATTGCATCCTTTAACGC
>CAZEYG010000009.1:0-15088 GCA_964516575.1 uncultured Defluviitaleaceae bacterium | reverse complement strand
AAATATTGAAAATTTCCTATTACTGATATAGCCAATATATATTTTACAATGGATATTTCATGTGGCATAATAAAATCTGAGCATAATTAAACTTGAACATAATTAAAACGGAAGGTGTACAATGAAAAAGCATATAGGATTTTATTTATTAGTTTCAACGTTAATAACAGCAGTTGTTCTTTGCGGCTGCAGTACAGATAGTCCAAAGCAAGAAAGCACTGAATCTCAAGGCGTTTTCTATCAATTTACAGACAGCTTAAACAGACAGATAAAACTGACAAGTAAGCCGGAGTCTGTTGCGGCTCTTATGGGCTCTTACGCAGAGTTATGGAGACTTGCAGGGGGAGAACTTTTAGGCGTTACGGAGGATGCTCTATCAGAAAGGAATATGGAGTTATCCGACGATATTCAAATTATCGGAACAGTTAAAGAGCCGAACCTAGAGCTTATCCTAAACCTTAAGCCTGATTTTGTAATTCTCTCGACGGACATAGAGGCTCATGTGAAGTTAAGTGATACTTTAACACAATCAGGCATTATCCATGCATTTTTTAAAGAGGACAACTATATGGAATATGTCAATATGCTAAAGGTGTTTACAGACATTACGGGAAAACATGAGTTGTTCGATAAATACGGAACATCGATTAAGGAAAAAATTGAAGGCATAATAAAGTCCGTGCCGGAAAAGGAAAACCCGAAGGTGCTTCTCATAAGAACGTTGGCCACTAAGGCTAAGGCTTTAAAGGATGATCATTTGGTAGGCATAATGCTTAAGGATTTAAAAACCGATAACATAACGTCCCGCCATGAAAGCCTGCTGGAGGATTTAAGCTTGGAAGTTATAATAGAAGAAAACCCGGATTTTATCTTTGTTGTAACAATGGGGGATGTAGAAAAGGGTATTAAAGCCCTTGAAAGCGGAATAATGTCTAACCCTGCATGGAATAATTTGGAGGCTGTTAAAAACAATAACTACTATGTACTGCCAAAAAACTTATTTCAGTTTAAGCCTAACGCACTTTGGGGAGATAGTTATGAATATTTGGCGGAAATATTATATAAATAGTAACTTTAAGGCGCTGATTTTACTCGGCGCTTTTGTAATGCTTATAGGGCTTTTTGTTATAAGCCTTAGAGCGGGAGCGGTCAGTATCCCGTTTTCAAGGTTATGGGATATTGTAACAGGCGGTGATTTTAACAACAGATTATGGCAGATATTTTATTTTGTCAGGCTTCCTAGGGCTTTGGCGGCTGTGCTTGCGGGGATTGCTCTTTCGGTTTCGGGTACGGTTTTGCAGACAGTTTTAAACAATCCAATGTGCAGCCCGAATATTATTGGGGTTAATGCAGGAGCAGGGCTTTTTATGATTATTGTTGCGGCTGTTTTCCCCGGATATGCGGCTCTTGCGCCAGCAGCCGCTTTTATTGGTGCACTTGCGGCAGTTATAATTGTTTATTTCATAGCGAAAAAAACCGGCACGTCAAAGTTAGCTATCGTGCTTTCGGGTATAGCCGTGTCAAGTATTCTTTCTGCATTAACCGATACAATAATAACGTTAGTACCGGAAGCAAAAGTTAGCCGGATTGATTTTTTAATAGGCAGTTTTTCGGGAGTAACAATGCCACAGGTGGTATTTGCATTTATATATATCGCATTAGGAATCATTACTGTTGTTTTGTTGAGCGTTGATATTAACGTATTATCATTAGGCGACAGTATTGCGGCTTCTCTTGGTTTACGGGTCAGCTTTATAAGGGGGTTATTACTTGTTGCGGCGGCGTTATTAGCAGGAAGCGCCATAAGCCTTGGCGGATTAATCGGGTTTGTTGGGCTTATTGTGCCGCATATTTCTAAAATTATAATAGGTTATGACCATAAGTATTTGATACCTCTTTCGGCGATTATTGGAGGGATTTTTTGTTTGGGTTGTGATATGCTTGCGAGGGTATTGTTTATTCCCTATGAGCTGCCGGTGGGAATAATTATGTCCCTAATTGGAAGTGTCTTCTTCATATACCTGATATTAAACAGAAGAAGGAGGGCTGTCATTGATTAGCGTAAACAATTTGTCTGCTTCATACGGAAAGGGGCATGTTATCAAAGATATAAATATGCATATTAACAAAGGCGAAATAGTGTCAATCATCGGACCCAACGGCTGCGGAAAGTCAACTTTGCTTAAATGCTTAGGGAAACAGCTCCCATATAGCGGAAGTATTAGACTTTTTGATGTGCCCATAAGTCAAATCCCCGGTAAGGAATATGCAAAGAAGGTATCATACTTAAAGCAGTCACGGGATACTCCAGCCATAACCGCCGAAAGCCTTGTGTTGCATGGAAGGTTTCCCTACATGGGTTTTCCACGGAAGTTAACCGATAAGGATGTAGACATAGCTAAAGCCGCAATGGAAAAAACAGGTGTATTGGAGCTAAGGCATAAGATGCTTTATGAGCTTTCAGGCGGCGAATGCCAAAAGGTATATTTAGCAATGGCTTTGGCTCAGGATTCCGATATCTTGCTTTTGGATGAGCCGACAACTTATTTGGACATTTGTTATCAATTGGAGTTTTATGCCCTTTTAAAACAACTTAGGTTGGAAGGTAAGACGATAGTAGCTATACTGCATGACATAAACAGCGCTCTTCAAATATCAGACACTGTTTGTTTAATGAACGATGGGGAAATTACTTTTTATGGAGTAGGGCAGAAGCTTTTGCAAACAAACCGGCTTGAAAGTGTGTTTGGTGTTAAGGTATCTTCGGTTGTAATAGATGATAGTATTCATATAGTATTTAATGACAAAGGGCATAGAGAACGGTAGCTAATCGTTTTCTATGCCTTGTCCGACTGCCGGCATGTATAGTGGGGTTTACTAACCATTTTTGGGTCAGCAAAACCCCTTTATATTAACGGAGAAATTTCCCCGGGAGTCTAGCTTGCGCTAGATTGCATAGTAGCTATTTAACCTTTTTAATAGCTTCTTCTGCAAACTTGTTGTTTATTAAATCGTCAAAGGGTACTTGCTTTGAAAGCATATTGCTTTGCTTCATAACTTCTTGTATCAGCTCAAAGCCGTCCTTATCAAAGGTTGGGTTATCTTTCCATGCGTTCTGCTCGTTATAACGGTTAATCATAATCTCCAGGGACGCAATGTCATTGTCGGGGAAATGAGGTTTGATAACCTCGGCGATTTCTTTTGCCGAATGATTTTTAACCCAAAGCTGACCTTTGTATATTGCGTTAGTAAACTTCTGGATAATCTGTGGGTTTTTATCAATATACTCCTTGGTCGCCATATAAACGGTGTATGGTACATAACCACTTTCCTTGCCTAATGCGCTGACTACATAACCGTGACCTGCCTGTTCCAGCGACAGTGCGCTTGGGTCGAACTCAGCCGTATAATCACCAACGCCACCTGCAAAGGCGCCTGCTGTGCTTGTAAATTGCAGATTAGTGACAATTTCAACGTCCTTGCCCGGTATTATGCCGTTTTTATTGAGCACATACTCTAAAATCATTTGCGGCATACCGCCAACACGGCCTCCGATTATTTCCTTGCCACGAACCTGCTCCCAGGAAAAGTCCTTGTCGTTTGTTCTGGATACAAGGTAATTACCGGCACGCTGAGTTAACTGTGCAAAGGATTTTGCATAGTTTTCTTTGCCTTCGTTATAAACATAAATTCCGGCCTCTGTGCCTAAAAGGGCAATATCCGCGTCCTTAGAAACAAGAGCTGTCATGGATTTGTCTGCGCCTTGACCGACAGAAAGCTCAATCTTTAGGCCTTCTTCTTCAAAAAAGCCTTTTTCAAGAGCCACATACTGAGGCGCATAAAAGATAGAATGGACTACTTCATTGAGCTTTATTGTTGTAATCTCTTCCTGCTTTTTACAGCCTGTAGCTGTTAAGCCTATTGCTAAAATAATACAAGTAAGTGTACATAAATAAAATGAAGCTGTTTTGCTTTTCATTTTCAAAGTACCTCCTTAAATGATTTGATACTAATGCTAATATATTCTCGTACAATATTTTGGTGATACTTTGTACAGATTTTTATTTCGTAAATTAAAAACCCTACCGCAAAAACGGCAGGGATTATTATTAGAAGAGGCAAAGAGATAATTACGTTAAATAAGCAAGTAAGCCATAAATCCGCCTACTGCAAAAGCCATAACAGTACAGAAAACACATATTAACGTAGCTTCTTTTGCGCCTCTTTCTTTATACAGAACAAATATAGCAGACATACATGGCACAAGCAGAGTCATTGTTATAAGGGCAACGAGCATGGAATAAGCGTCTAGGTTTAGAGCAAGCAACGTAACAACACCAAACTCACGCCTTATAATCGACAGAACAAAAGCGGTGGAAGCCTCTGGGGGAAGCCTTAAAAGACCGACTGTTAAGGGCGCCATAAAATCATATAAAATATTAAGCCAGCCTATTCGGCTTAAAACCGTAAGGCAGATGGCGGCCAGCACAAAAACGGGGAACGCTTCTTTGATAAACTCCAATGCTTTATCTAAGGTTATGCTTATAACGTTTTTCATGGAAGGAGACTTGAGCGGGTCTAAATGTATAAAATCCTTTCGGCTGTCATCACGGATTATTTTGTTTAGAATAACGCCTGTTATGACAAATACAACAAACAGGACGGCAAAATAAACAAAAAGATAACGAAGCCCAAGATGGGCAAGTTGCCCCATTATTATGCCGAATTGTGCCGAACAGGGCACTGTCAGCGCTATCAGGGTACTTGCGATAACCCGTTCTTTTTGTGATTTAAGGGAGCTGATAGACACAAAAGCCATAGTTATGCAGCCAAAACCTAATATTATTGGGATTGTCATACGGCCGGAAAGCCCCATTTTTTTAAGGCCGTTGTCTGATAAAAGAGCCATTCTGCTTATGTATCCTGATTCTTCCAATATGGTCATAAAAAAATAAAAGCAAGCAACAATTGGAATAATAATGCCAAATAAATACCCTATGCCCATGTTAAATATGCCGAATTGACCTACAAGCAACTCATAAAAAATACTGTCAGGTGATAAATATTTTTGAAGCGCTAAAGAAATTAAAGGCGACAAATACTCCATAAAAAAAGAATCAAAAATAATATGGGTAATATCTATCGCTACAACCTTGCCCATAAAAAATAAAATTAGTGCTAATGTGGCAATGAGTACAACTGTTCCCCAAAAAGGGTTTAGAAGTATTTTATCTAATTGTGAAGCATTAGAAATAGTTTCGGGTGTGCTGGTTACAATAAGAGTTTTAGATTTCTTATAAGCAGAGCAGTTTCTATTCTTGCTGTCGTTGTTTTGCAATATTATATCCTCCTATAATTATGCTAAACTAGCATATAAACTATTTTAATATAAAATGACGATTTATTCAAACAATTTTTAAGCTAATACTTCTCTGCTTTCGAGATAAACTATTAAAGAGGTAATATAAAAAAGCAGCTTATGCATAGCTCTATAAAAAGCTAAGTATAAGCTGCTTAATCTTATAAGTGCAAATAACTATTCTTCGTTAGGAGCATTAACCGGGCAAGTGTTTGCACAAGCGCCGCAAGAAATACATTCTTCAGCGTTTATTACGTATTTGCCGTCGCCTTCAGAAATGCAAGAAACGGGGCATTCAGGCTCGCAAGCTCCACATGAAATACAGTCGTCATTTATTACATATGCCATTATGTACACCTCCTGTTTTTTTATATATTGTAACCTAAAATATATATTTAATCAAGCATAATATTTTTTAGTGAGTGGCCTTTGCATCGGCTTCCACTTATACTGTGTATGTGGTTGATTTTGTTATGCATATTTCGCACATGTTCGTCCTACTCTAAAAAAAGAAGGCTTCTCATTAAAAAAACTCTTGCCAAACATAATTTTTAGTGTTATAATAGCAAACGTTGTTACAATTTGTATGTGTAGCTCAGCTGGATAGAGCGTCTGGCTACGGACCAGAAGGTCGAGGGTTCAAATCCTTTCACATACAGACTGGTTAGCTAAAGCTGTCGGATTATAATCTGGCAGCTTTTAGCGTTTAAACAGGTAAAAAGGACTGATAGTATTGAATATTCTACTTACAGTAAGTTATGACGGAACAAACTATTGCGGCTGGCAAATACAAAAAAATGGCGTAGCTGTTCAGGAAAAGCTGGAGCAGGCAGTGGAGAAAATTTATGGCCGGCACATAAGAGTCACAGGTTGCAGCCGTACGGATGCCGGCGTTCATGCCTTGCGGCAAGGGGCTTGCATTATTGTGCCAGACATAATTGTGCCGGTATGGAAGCTTCCATATGTATTGAACAACCTGTTGCCGGATGATATTGTTGTCACGGAAGCTCGCCTTATGCATGAAGAATTTCATCCACGTTTTGACGCCAAGGAAAAAACATATATATATAAAATATTGAATACAAGATATATCAATCCTTTTACAAGAAATACATGCTGGCACATGCGGCATAAAATTGACATTGACCCCATGAAAGACGCAGCCCGCCATTTAATTGGAACCCATGATTTTAAGGCGTTTGCTGCCTTTGACCCTTATTATACATCAACTACCGTAAGAACTCTTATAGGCATCGACATTACAAAAGAATCGGGAATAATTGAAATAAAAGTGACAGGTGACGGTTTTTTATACAACATGGTGCGTATTATATCAGGAACATTAGTCGACGTAGGGCGTGGCAAAATGAAGCCTGACGATATACCCGGCATATTAGAAAGCAATGACAGAACAAAGGCAGGGATGACTGCCCCGCCTCATGGACTTGTTTTATTTGACGTTAAATATAATGAGGATTGCTCTTAAACAAGAGCTTGAATTTAACCATTACTATTAAGCATACTAAATTTTCATGGTAAGTGAAATTCTTTTTTTGTTATTATCAACAGACAATATTTTAACATCTACAATATCTCCGACGCTTACAGCTTCCAACGGATGTTTAATGAATCTGTTAGATATTTGGGATATATGCACAAGGCCGTCATGGTGTACGCCTATGTCAACAAACACTCCAAAATCAATAACATTTCTGACCGTTCCTTTAAGCACCATTCCCTCCGATAAATCCTCCATTGACAAAATATCCGAGCGTAATATAGGAGCGGGCATATCCTCTCGTGGGTCACGGCCGGGTTTTTCAAGCTCCTGTATTATGTCTTTTAAAGTTTCTATGCCTACTCCGAGACCTTCGGCAGTTTTGGAAATATTAGATATTTGAGAAGATATACCTTTAATTCTTCTTTTTTTCACATCTTCTTTTGAATAACCTATGGTTTTTAAAAGCCTTTCCGCAGCTTCGTAGGATTCAGGATGAACTCCTGTACTGTCAAGGGCATTTGCGCCGTCTGTTATTCGTAGAAATCCGGCGCACTGTAAAAACGCTTTCGGCCCTAGCTTAGTTACTTTAAGAAGCTGGTTTCGGCTTGTAAACTTTCCGTTTTTCTCTCTGTATTCCAAAATGTTTTTTGCTACGGTACTGTTAATTCCTGAAACATACGAAAGCAAGGACGGCGAAGCAGTGTTTAGATCTACGCCGACGCTGTTTACGCAGCTTTCAACAACGCCGCCTAAAGCCTCTCCAAGCCTCTTTTGGTTCATATCGTGCTGATACTGACCAACACCAATGCTTTTAGGGTCTATTTTTACAAGCTCTGCTAAAGGATCTTGAAGCCTTCTGCCTATGGAAACAGCAGAACGCAACGCAACGTCAAACTCCGGAAACTCGCTTGCCGCCAGCTTAGACGCAGAGTATACGGAAGCGCCTGCCTCATTTACTATAACATAATGTATTTTCCTGTCTATTTCTTTAAGCATATCCGCTACAAAACTCTCTGTTTCTCTAGAGGCAGTGCCGTTGCCGATAGCAACAATTTCAATATTATGCTTATTAATAAGCCGTTTAAGCATTTCCTTGCCTTCATCAGCTCTGGCTTGTGACATTGTTATATACACAACACCTGTATCAAGCACCTTTCCAGTGCCATCAACGGCGCAAACCTTACAACCTGTCCTGAACCCCGGGTCTAATGCAAGAACGGCCTTATCTTTAATCGGCGGCTGCAGTAGAAGCTGCCTTAAATTTTCTGAAAACACTTTAATGCTGCTTTCCTCGGAATTTTCGGTTAAGCTGTTTCTTATGTCTCTTTCTATAGACGGCGCAATTAGTCTTTTGTAGCTATCCTCTATTACATCCTTCATAACTTTTTCGGTAAACATGTTTTTCTTTATAATTCTGCCTTCAAGCATATTTAATATATCTTCAATACTTACGTCTATTTTAACGCTAAGAAAACCTTCCTTTTCTCCCCTGTTTAACGCAAGAACTCTATGCCCTGCTATTTTGTTAATAGGCTCAGAAAAGTCATAGTACATTTCGTAGACTGATTCCGTTTCGGGATTATCTGCTTTTGATGTAATAATTCCGCTGTCAAATGTCATTTTGCGTATTGGGCTTCTGTAGTCCGGGTCATCAGATATTATTTCAGCCAAAATATCCATTGCTCCGGTGATAGCTTCCGAAACAGTGTTAACTTCCTTTTCTTCGCTGACAAAAGGTTGAGCAAGCGTTTCAAGAGGCTCATTTATATCCTGGGCAAGTATTAATAAGGCCAAAGGTTCAAGGCCTTTTTCCTTTGCAATAGTAGCTTTTGTACGGCGCTTTGGCCTGAACGGCCTGTATATATCGTCCAGCTCCGTAAGAGTTAACGCCCGCTCCAGTTGTTCTTTGATTTCGTCGGTCATCTTTTCCTGCTCGCATATGGAATTATAAATCTGTTCCCGTTTTTCGTTAAGATTTCTAAGATACAACAACCGCTCGTAAAGCTCTCTTAACATTTGGTCGTCCATTGAGCCGGTAAGTTCTTTTCTGTATCTTGCTATGAAGGGAATAGTGTTTCCTTCATCAATTAACGCTATTGTGTTTTTCAAGTAAGTTTCATTAATATTAAACTGGGCTTTAAGCGTCTTTAATATATCCATATGCCAAAAATCTTCCCTTCAAATAAAAAAATTACTGGTAATTTTGCCGACGCAACCCCTTAGGAGCCGTAAGGCTCCGTCAAAGGGGGTAATAATAAATATAGTAAGAGTCTTATTCTCCAAGAAACCTTTGCATTATAATGTTGCTGCGTTCCATAAACTCGGTCATGGCGTCGGTTTCTAAAGGCTTGTGGCTCATCATAGCTAGATCGAATATATGCCTGCAAATCAACAATATATCGTCTTTTTTACTTTCGTCATCCTTAGTCTTCAATAAAGCCCTTACAAGGCTGTTGTTTTTGTTTAATACAAGAGTTTCTTCGTTTGCAAACATGTTGGGCGCTCCGGGGCCGAACATCTTGCTCATTTCCTGCATACGGCGGGATTGCTCCGATAGCAGCATAACCGCTGGAACAGAAGGAGATTTCAGGCTTTCAGCCTTAATTTTTAATTGATTTATACCTAGAGTATCCTTAAAAAGCAACTCCAAGCTTTCGGTATTGTTGTCTGCTTCACTGCCGTCAGTCTCCTTTAACGCTTCGGATATATCCGAGTCGATACGGTTAAAATGAACGTTTGCAACGTAACTTTCAAGGTATGATATGAAAGGATTATCTAGGTTAGTTGTTAAAATAACCGCCTCCATATCGTTATCCTTAAACATTTTAATGTATTGAGCTTGTTGCTTTTCGTTGGTTACATAAAACACCTTATCTTTTGTTTTTTCCTTATTGCGCTCTAAAAACTCGTCTAAGGTTGCATAATCGCCGGATGTTGTCTTAAACAATATGGATGCTTTAATTTTTTCGTAAAAGTCCTTTTCTTTAATACAGCCGTATTTTATGAATGGGCTGATGTCATCCCAGTAACCGTTAAATTCTTCTCGGTTGCTTTTAAATATTGAGTTTAGCTTATCGGCTACTTTTTTTGTAATATAACCGGACAGTTTTGTAACGTAGCCGTCGTTTTGTAAAAAACTTCTCGATACGTTAAGGGGCAGATCGGGGCAATCGATTGTGCCTTTGAGTAAAAGAAGAAATTCGGGTATAACCTCTTTTATGTTGTCAGCGATATACACCTGGTTGTTATATAACTTAACCTGGCCTTCAATTGATTCCAGCTCGTGTTTTAACTTAGGGAAGTAAAGGATTCCTTTCAGTCTGAACGGATAATCCATGTTAAGGTGTATCCAAAAAAGCGGGTCTGAAAAATCCGCAAAGGTGCTGTGATAAAATGCTTTGTATTCTTCCTCTGTGCATTCGTTAGCAGGCTTGAGCCAAAGGGGATAGGTTTCATTTATTGGTTTTTCGTCATGTGTCTCAGGCTCATTTTGCTCTGCATTTTCCTGCTGGTCTGCTTTTATCTTTATGGACTCAAAATAAATATTTACTGGCATAAACTTGCAATATTTAAGCAGCGTTGTCCTAAGCCTGTACTCGTCTAAAAAGTCGGCGCCGTCGTTACCTATATATAATGTTATTGTTGTTCCGCGCTCTGTTTTGTCGCTATCAGAAAGCTCGTATTCTATGCCGCCGTCGCAAACCCATCTGGCTGCCGCTGCTCCAGGCAAATAAGATAGTGAATCTATCTGCACCTTATCCGCTACCATAAAGGTAGAATAAAAACCAAGACCAAAATGCCCGATAATGTCATTATCCTGTGCAGTCTTGTTTTCATATTTTTTAAGGAAGTCATTTGCCCCGGAAAAGGCTATTTCAGTAATATACTTTGTGATTTCCTCGGCTGTCATACCTATGCCGTTATCGGAAACTTGAATAATTTTGTTTTCCTTATCAATGGTTACACGGACAGAAAAATCGCAATCCTCATAATCAGCCTCACCCATGTCTTTAAGCAGCTTTAGCTTTGTTATGGCGTCGGTTGCGTTTGAAACCAACTCTCTAATGAATATATCAGAGTCGGAATAAAGCCACTTTTTTATGATAGGCAAAATGTTTTCGCTGTTAATAGATAGATTTCCTTTTTGGGTTTTGTTTTCAGAACACATACTTATTCCTCCTTTGTTGTTTGTATACTATTTGTTCTAAAAAAATTTTCTACGTAGTGCTCCCAGCTTATGTTTACTGCTTTATCCATGGTGAAGTTTTTTTCGGAGGTGGCGGTTGTAAGCATAATCTCGTCATTTTCAAACATAAAGTTTAAAAACATTGCCGAGGCGTTTTCATGAATTTTTTGTAAAAGATCGCTTGAAGCGGAAAGTATGATTTTAATATTTTTAGGGCGTTCCTTACCCTTTAACAATGAAAACACAATCGGCCGTAAAATCTGCCAAGTGCAGTATTCGCCTAAACCTTCTTTGTCACCCTGAATAAAATCCTTATATAAAATACCACTAATTTCAAATTTTGTAAACGTTGAAATTTCAACGCCCCTTACCTCAAAGCTATCGAAAACATCTTCTTTAAGCAGTTTTGCCATAAAATCCTTAACGCCGATGCCTGTTATTTTATAAATAAGCATGGGACACCTCCTATGTAATAAACGGTTCTAATTAATACTATTACCCTGGCAGTTAAAAAACATCATTTTTCACTGCCACCCCTTTGACGGAGCCTAGCGGCTCCTAAGGGGTTTGCGGCGGCAAAATTAATGACATATTTAATTGCCACCGTAATATTCTACAACATATTTCGGCTCACTGCCACATACAGAAGCTGGATTATCCAAAATATTCTTGAAAAACAGGTTAAAATGCTGTATAAATAATTATAATACAAAAGAAATATAAAAAAGGATTGGCGGGCTTTGGATATTATAAGCGACCTGAAGGAAATGCTGTTTGATGCAGGTGGGTTTGTTAATACGAATAATTATTACTTTGAAAACCATGCGTGTACTAAAACAGGTCAAAATATAAAGGTTCAGATGGATTTAACCATAAGGCATGACAAAACAAATAATATTGTAAAGCTAGGCCAATGCCCTCAATGCAAAACTGTTTTTTATCATGAGGATTATGAAAGCCGTAGTATATAACCGGCTTTAATCACCTCTTAAACTAATACGAGGAGTGCAGCAAATGGAAAATTCTTTAAGTAACACAGGAAACTTCATCCATACGTTCATTAACGAGGATTTAAAAGGTCAACTTAACAAAGTCCATACCCGGTTCCCTCCGGAGCCTAACGGGTATTTACACATCGGCCACGCAAAAAGCATATGCTTTAACTTTGGTATTGCAAAGATGTACGGAGGCAAATGTAATCTTCGTTTTGACGACACAAACCCTGCAAAAGAAGATATTGAATACGTCAACTCAATTATTGAGGACATTAAATGGCTTGGGTTCGACTGGGAGGACAGGTTGTATTACGCCTCAGACTATTTTGAGCAGCTTTACGACTTTGCTGTTATATTGATAAAAAAAGGTAAGGCCTTTGTTTGTGATTTAAAACCCGAAGAAATAAAAAGCTATCGGGGTACTCTTAACGAGCCGGGAAAAGAAAGCCCCTACAGAAACCGTCCTGTTGAAGAAAACCTAGATTTGTTCAGACGTATGCGTGACGGTGAATTCCCTGACGGCACAAGAACGTTACGTGCCAAAATAGACATGGCGTCTCCTAATATTAACATGCGTGACCCCGTTATATATAGAATAGCTCATCTTAGCCACCATAACACCGGCGACAAATGGTGCATCTATCCTATGTATGATTATGCACATCCGCTGGAGGATGCAATCGAAAAAATAACCCATTCCCTTTGTACGCTGGAGTTTGAGGATCACAGACCATTTTACGACTGGGCGATAGACAATCTTGATTTTGAGGTTAGGCCTAGGCAAATTGAGTTTGCTAAGCTGCAGCTTACAAACACAATAATGGGCAAACGTTTTTTACGCCAGCTTGTCGAAAACGGTGAGGTAGATGGCTGGGACGATCCACGAATGATAACAATAGCAGGTATACGCCGAAGAGGTTATACACCCGAATGTATACGTAACTTTTGTGAGCAGATAGGTTTATCAAAATCTAACAGCGTTGTGGATATTTCATTTTTGGAGCACTGCGCCAGAGAAGATTTAAAGGAAAAGGCAAAGGTTGTTATGGCTGTTCTTGACCCGGTTAAGCTGGTTATAACAAACTACCCTGATGATATGGTTGAAATGCTTCCCGTGGAAAACAACCCCGAAAACCCTGATATGGGCGAGCGGCTTGTACCTTTCGCAAAAGAGCTGTATATCGAGCGCAGCGATTTTATGGAGGATGCTCCAAACAAGTTTTTCAGGCTTACTGTCGGCAGAGAGGTACGGCTGAAAGGCGCTTATTTTGTTATGTGTACGGGTTTTGTTAAAGGCCAGGAGGGTAATATAACAGAAGTTCACTGCACATATGATAAGGAAACAAAAAGCGGCTCCGGCTTTACCGGCCGTAAGGTCAAAGGAACAATACACTGGGTTTCGGCAAAACATGGAGTCAAAGGGTCGGTTAGGCTGTTCGACCATTTAATACTAGACGACCCGGAAAGCAAAGAGGGATTTATTAAAAACCCCGATTCGCTAATCGTTATGGATAACTGCATAATCGAGCCGTCCATAAAAGAAGCGGCGCCTAGCGACAGATTCCAGTTTATCAGAAACGGCTATTTTTGCTTCGACAGCAAATACAGCCGCCCGGATAACCTTGTTTTTAACAGAATAGTCAGCCTGAAAAGCAGTTATAAGGCATAATTATTTCCCAAGCCTTAACGATATTACGCACCCGGCGGCAAGAGCAGCAACACCAGCAAACATTACAGGCAGGCTCATGCCGCTTTGGTATGTAATTGGGTCATTAAAAATACCAAAAACCGAGCCGAAAACCAAGCCTAAAATTGCAAAATACGTAGGAGCATACATTTTTTTCAGTAAAATGGAGATTATTTTTGATATAAGAAGTATACCGGCTATTACGCCTAAGCCAAGAGGTATTAATGTGACGGCTATGCTTGTTATCAAATTAATATCCGTAGGTGAGTATAAAAGCAGCTTTAAAGAAGCTATTGCATGAATAACATTTGGATAGAGGCCTAAAAGTATCATTATAAACGAGCCGCTGATTCCGGGAATAACCATAGCAGCCGCCGCAATTGCGCCGCCAAAGAACAGATACGCCATGTCGGAAGGTGTGGCTGCTGCCAAATCAGCCGCACCGGACGGTTCTTTAATAAGCGAAAGATAAGCCACTATACACAAGGCGGCAACAAACGGTATGGCATATTCCTTACGGAATTTCTTTTCGGAGGCTTTTGCGTATATTAGCGGAATACTCCCGATTACTAGGCCCACAAAAAACATGCTTGTAGGGAAGGAGTATTTCGTAAGCGAATATTCTATCAAGCTGCTGAACGCAACAATTCCAAAGGCCGCCCCAAGACCAACCGGCAGCAGAAACTTAAAATAGCGCTTAAAGTCCTTATAGAAATTATTAATGGCGTCTATAAGCTCATCAAATATTCCAAGCACAACGGCTATTGTGCCGCCGCTTACGCCGGGTATAATATTAGCGACACCTACAAGTATACCTTTTAAAAATCCGGAAAAAAAACTAACAGTATTATTTTTCATGAGCATCTCCTTTGAAAATAAGTGCTTTTATTTATTTTCGCAGTGGTAATTAACCAAGCTCACAAAAGTTTTCTTGTGCATTTGGCGAATGCCTGCGAATGAACAGGTTTAATACCTAGAGCAATTCTAAAGCGGAATGCCTTGCAGCTTGCCCCAGGTACTAAACCCATACTCCACCTCTCTGCGGCAGGGTAGTTTATTATATTTACGGCGGCAATTAAATATATCATCTTTTTTTTGCCAACCTAACCCCTGTTTAAGGTCGTTAACAAAAAGCGGCAATACTGCTTTTATTTCAGGGGTAATATACATTCAAAGGATATTATACCAAAAGCAGGAAAATAAACAATAGAATATTGGTTGAACTTTACTAATTATTTAACTATTTATTTAAAAGACAAAATATGGTATCATTAAGTAAGCAGTGTTTCTTTAAATAAAGAGCTCTGTTTAACTTTACTAACTTAGTTATAGGAGGGTTATTATGGTAAAAATTGGTATT